>JBIIYI010000155.1:0-6630 GCA_044346895.1 Phycisphaerales bacterium | reverse complement strand
CCAGGAGCGCCTCGCGAAGCTGTCGGGCGGCGTCGCGCAGATCAACGTCGGCGCCGCGACCGAGGTCGAGATGAAGGAGAAGAAGGCGCGCGTCGAGGACGCGCTCCACGCCTGCCGCGCGGCCGTCGAGGAGGGCATCCTCCCGGGCGGCGGCACGAGCGTCATCCGCGCGCGCCGCGTGCTCGAGAAGCTCAAGAAGGGCCTCCCGGGCGACGAGTCGGTCGGCGTCGATATCGTCTGGCGCGCCCTGGCCGCTCCGGCGAAGCAGATCGCCGCGAACGGCGGGCTCGACGGATCGGTCGTCGCCCAGAAGATCGAGGACTCGAGCGACGTCAACTTCGGCTTCAACGCGGCGACGCAGAAGTACGAAGACCTCGTGGCCTCGGGCATCATCGTGCCGACCAAGGTCGAGCGCATCGCGCTGCAGAACGCGGCGTCGATCGCGGGGCTCCTCCTCACGACCGACTGCGCGATCACCGAGGTCAAGGAGAAGAAGGCGAAGGCCGCTGCAGGCCACGACCACGGCGACGACTATTGATCGCGCCGACGCGCGCGCCTCACTTGGCAGCGCGTGCACCAGTGGAGAATGATTCGACACACCCGACCGCCGAAGGGCGGTCGGGTGTCTTTTGTCGAATGTCGAAAGACACGGCCCCTGTTATCGGGGGCCGTGTCTGTTCTAGGCCGTCTGCAATCGGGCCGTGACCCTCGTGGACGTCAATCTGCGGCCGAGGTCGTCCGCGATGTCAAGTCTCGAATCTTGAGGATCTCTCCTCAGGTCGACCCTCCGAATCCTGTTGAAGCCTGAGAACCCACGGCTGGCCGCGAAGGCGGCACCACAGATCGTGGGTTCGGCGTCCGATCGGCCCGAGGACTCTCCACACGACGAGGATCAGAGCATGAACGTCTTTCGATACACCACCAATCGCGTCTTTATCCTTCTGTCGATTCTCACCGCAGCTTTGCTCGCTCGCCCAGCCAACGCGCAGGCGGTGACGGTCACGAACTTCGGCTGCGGCGGCACACGGCTCTCGTTCACCGCGATCACCGGGGCGGCGACCTATGCCGTCTCGATCGAGGAGCAACTCAATTGCACCGTGTGTGGGATCGCCAGTTGGTACACGACTCGGACCGCTGACGTCGGCAGTTACCCGACAACCCCGTTGATTGTGGGGCGGACTCCGGCGTTCGTTGGTCGTTGGAAGGTTGTTGGCCGAAACTCGGCGGGTAGTGTCGTGGGTAGCACGCTCTATTCGGCTTCTGGCATATCCCACGCATCGTCCGGAGCTCCCTACGTGACGTCGGTGCCATCGTCTCGCACGGTCTGCATCGGATCATCGGTCGTTCTCCGGGCGAGTGAGTTCAACAACCCAGGTGCTTACTACCAATGGCGCCGCAACACCATTCCCATCGTTGGCGCGACGGGACCCACCTACACGGTCACGATGCAGGCCGCAGATCCTGCCTCGACCGTCTACGAGTGCATCGTCGGCAACGCATGCGAGCCTTTGGTGACCGCCCCTGTCACCGTCTTCAAGGGCGCGGCCAATCCGCTGACCGAGGTCAGCGTCCAGAGTTACGAAGAGCGGGAGACGATGACCACGACATTCGGTCCAAACAGCACTTGCTCCGTGCTCACGTCGTCGGTCGTTCGATCGGGCGCCTGTCAGGCCAGCTTTGCATCACTCGCGGCGGGCAGCCTCGCGGCCAACATCTCGAACCCGACGCTCGCGAGTGGCGACACTCGAAAGGACTCGACGTCGGAACTGCGATTCAGCGTGGCTGAGGAGACGACCTTCGCGTTTACGGCATCGAGCGGGCCTTACATCGAGGGCTGCCCAGTTCCAGACCGCGCGACCGTCGCGCTCACTGGTCCCGTGAGTTTCTCCGCTGCGCTGACCACAGGCGAGTCGACTGACGGCCAGTATGTACTTGTTCCGGGTGAGTATGTCCTCACACTCAATCTTCAGAACGGGGATCTCGGCTGCAGAAACTGTGGTACCTGCGGACCATCCTGCGTTGCGAACTGCAACTGTCTTCGCCAAGCAGTATCTCTCACGTTTGAAGGCCGTTTCGTGGTGACGACCGCGTGCGGCTCGCCGAACGCAGCGAGCTGCTGCGTCGTCCACGACAGCCCTGGCTGCGCCAATGCGGAATGCTGCCGAAACGTCTGCGTGATCGACCCGTACTGCTGCGACTTCCAGTGGGATAGCCTTTGCGTCTCGGAGACGAAGGCGAACTGCACCACTTGCGCCGGTGGAACCGGCGACCTGAATGGCGATGGTGTCGTGAATGGCGTCGATCTGGCTGAGTTGCTCTCGAACTGGGGATTGCCCGGCGGCGATGTCAACGGTGATGGCACGACCGACGCGAACGACCTCGCCATCCTGCTCTCGAACTGGAGTTGAGGCGGCAGGCCGAAGACCCTCGCAACGTCACGAACGAGAACCGGCCGCAGCGATGCGGCCGGTTCCTTCGCATTCGATGGTGAACGATCGAGTCGCCCGCGTGCGGGCGATGCGCCTCCGACGGAGGATCTCCGCGGGGCGAACTCCCGCTCAGTCGGCGTCGCCCGTGATGATCTTCTCCTGCGGCCACGAGACGCGCGACTTCCACGTGATCGCGACCGGCTTCGCATCGGCGCCCTCCGCGCGCGCCGGCAGCGCGAGCACCCACTTGAGGAGACCCTGCGGCTTCGAGTCCTTCACGTACTTCGCATCGGCGGCGAGCGCGGGGGTCACGTCCTTGAGCTCGACCTTCGCCGCCTCGTTGCGCGAGACCGGCACGCGATCCCACACCTCGACGTCGATGGCGCGGGGCAGCGTGTTCTCGAGCACGATCCGGTACTCGCGGTCGATTCCCTTCGACTTCGAGAAGACGCCCGACTCGCCTTCCTTCTTGGTGGTCATCTCGCGGCGCGCCATGACGCGCGGCTCCTTGCCGAACCAGAGCTCGACTTCGCCGCCGACGGGCACCTCGCCGAGGTTCGTGCGGCCGATCGAGTCGGCGCCGAGGTACATGCGCGCCTCGCCGGGAAGCAGGATGAACGCGCTCTCGTTGCGGAAGCGGGCGCGGAGGAACACGTCGTTCTCGACGAGCGGCTGCGCGACGAGCGTGAAGGTCGGCTTCGCGTCGAGGTTCGCGACGCGCGTCCGGCGTTCGGCGTCGGCGTTGCTGGCCGCGGTGAAGGGCCGGGGAATGCGGAACTCGACCGCAGGTCCGGTGCCGCCGACCGAGGCATCGGCTGCGAGACCCGCGTACCGGCGCGCGGCGCGATCCGCAGCGCCACCCTCGCCACCGCCCGGCGCACCGGGCGCGTTCGCCGCTTCCATCGGAGCGGGTGCCGCCGAGGCGACGGCCGGCATGTCGTACATCGCCTTCGCCCGTAAGCCGAACGTCTCGGGCGGCGCGGGGTCGTACAGCTCGATGTAGGTCGGGGGCACGTTCGCGGGATTCGCCGCGCGCGTCGGCTGCGCGGTCGAGAGGAGCAGCGCGACGTCGTTCCAATCCTCGCCCGTCGCCTGCCGCACCACCGCATCGAACTCGACCGCGAGCGCGCCGGCGTCCGGATTCCCGCGCACGGTGTAGGCGGGCTGCCAGGTCGCGTTCGCGACGAGATACGTCACGCTGGTCGCCACCTCGGCGTCGCGCGGGACGACGATCGTCACGAGCGCGAAACGCTCGACCGGCGGGGCGCCGCCCGCGGCATTGAGCTCGCGGAGACGCATCGCGACCACTCCATCGGCGTCCTTCTTCGCATCCTGCAGCTCGAGATCGCGCGCGGTCAGCCGGTCGCGCTCCCTCGCGATGAAGGCGAGCTGCGCCTCGAGCTTCACGGGGTCGAGCGAGGTGCCGAGCGCCTGCGACGCATCCGAGGCGACCTTCGCCGCGATCCCGTCGATCGTCTTGAGCGACGCCGCGTTGTTCGCGATCTGACGCGCGAGGTCCTCGACCACCGCCTTCGCCTCCTCCCACCGCGCGAGCGCCTCGCGGACGCGGGGGTTGTCGCTCGACGGCGCGGGTAGCGCGATCGTCTCGGTCTTCACCTCGAGGAGCCTGCCGCCGTCGCCGATCCGCGCCTGCACGCTGTCGAGATCGGCGGACTCGGGCAGCGGTCCGACGCGGAGTTCGTACACGCCCGCGCGCAGGCCCACCGTGCCGCCGCGCGTCACGGCTGCGCGACCCCGGTACAGCGTGACCGACGTGATGCCGAGGTCGGCGCGCATGGCGACGGGCTTGTCGGTGTCGTCCTCGCGCGCGCGGGCGGGCATCGCGTCGGCCGCGGTGGCGGGCGCGGCGAACGCCGACGTCGGGACTGCAAGCAGCGTCGCGGCGAGGGGAAGCGCGCGGAGCATCGAGGCGAGTCGGTTCGCGGAATCGACGGAGGGTCGGATGTGGGTCATGCCGGGAGCGTAACGCGACCGTGCGGGCCTCAGTGCGTCAGGATGAGCGCAGCGATCCCCGATCCGACCACGATCAACCCGCCGATGGTCGCGCCGATCCGCCACTGCCGTCGACGCGCCTTCGCGCGGTCGACCCAGATGCGGCCGTCCGCCTCGCGCACGACGACGCCGGAGCGGATGAGCGGCGCGAGCGGCGGCTCGGATAGCCCGAGCGTCGTCGCCTTGCGGGCGCGCTCGGGGGAATCGGCCTCGGCCTTGAGGAGCGTGCGGACCGGGCCCGGCTTCTGGAGCGCGATCGCGAGCATCATGAGCGGCCCGAGGACGGCGCCGAGCGCGGTGAACGCGCCGCCGGCGCCGCCGGAACCGGGCATGGGAAGGGGCATCCGGGGAGTATCGCGCGTTCAGCCTTCCGCGCCAAGCACGTCGCGGCCCTCGATCCCGTCGAGCGTCAGGATGTGGAAGCTCGTGCGCACGAGGAAGTCGTAGCTCTGGGCGCCGTAGTAGCCGTTCGAACCGAACGGCGTGCCGCGCGACCAGAGGGCGCCCGCGCGCTGCTCCGCCTGCATGGCGCGCTGGCAGCCCACGAGCTCGACGTGGCCGTCGAAGAAGAGGCTCGCCGGCGCCGAGTTGTAGCCGTGGTTGAAGTACCACGGGGTGGCGTTGCCAGCGAAGTTCGGGTTCGTCCGCTGATCCGGCCGGTTCTGCAGCCAGCTGTGCTCGATCATCCGCGTCTTGAGCGAGGGGTGGCGGCACTGCGAGACCGGCGGGCTGCGGAATCCGCCCGGGAGCGTGTTCGGATGACGGAACCCGCCGCCGCCGACGAGGCTCTCCGGCGCGGCCGTTCCGCGCGCGAAGACCTGCGGGTGGAACATCGCCGCGGGCGACCAGCAGTAGGAACTGTCCTCGTAGTGGATGCCGTCGTAGGTGAACTGCGCGGGACTCTCGAAGTACTTCGAGACGTTCGCAAGCGGCACCTCGTCCTTCGGCGCGTACAGCGCCGGGTCGTAGAAGCGGCCGTTGAGGTACTCGCAGAAGCTCTTGACGCCCGGCATCCGGAAGCTGCCGAAGTTGCTGCCGCCGCCGGGGTTCGCTGCGGTCCCGAACTGCATCGGCAGGTAGACCATCCAGTTGTAGCAGGCCTCCGGCCAGCCGAACTCCGAGCACTTCCCGCTCGAGCCGATGAAGTACCCCCACATGCCGTAGGTATCCCAGCCGATCAGTTGCTGCGGCGGACAGGCGATGTCCTGGAGGTACTTGCCGCAGTCGCCGCCGGCGAGACCCACGTCGTCCGGAGTCACGGTGTACTGCCGACCCTGCCAGTCGGCCGCGTACGACTCGTTGGCCGCGCCGAGGCCGCGGAGGTTCGCGATCGAGCGCGTGGTGAGCGCCCTGTCGCGGCCCTTCTGCACGGCCGGGAGGAGCAGCGCCACGAGAAGTGCCACGATCGACACGACCACGAGCAGTTCGACGATGGTGAAGCCCGATCTCGGGCAGCAGGCCACAGAACGCGTTCGCTGCATGGGATGCTCCGTGTTCGACCCGGTGGAACCCGCGCGGCGGCGTCCCCTTCACGGGACCCTTGCGCGGCCTTCACCGGTTATGAACAGAAGCATCGGGCCCGGCCCGTGCCTTTACACACAAAAACTTGCCTCATTCGCCGCTTCACGCAGCCATGCGCGCGAGATGGGGAACGCGCCCGATGCGCACGCGCGAGATCCGCGCGAGATCCGCGCGAGATCCGCGCGCGGCCGCGTCAGCCTTCGGCGCCGAGCACGTCGCGCCCCTCGATCCCGTCGAGCGTCAGGATGTGGAAGCTCGTGCGCACGAGGAAGTCGTAGCTCTGCCCGCCGTAGTAGCCGTTCGTTCCGAGCGGCGTGGAACGCGACCAGAGGTTGCCGGCGCGCTGCTCGGCCTGCTGCGCGCGGAGGCAGCCGACGAGCTCGATGTGACCGTCGAAGAAGAGGCTGGCGGGCTCCGAGTTGTAGCCGTGGTTGAAGAACCACGGCGTGGCGTTCCCGGCGAAGTTCGGGTTCGCGAGCTGGTCCGGCCGCTTCTGCAGCCAGTTGTGCTCGATCATGCGGGTCTTGAGCGAGGGATGCTTGCAGCGCGAGACGGCCGGGCTCTTGAAGCCGGACGGAAGCGTGTTCGGGTTGACGAAGCCGGGCGGCGTCGCGTTCTTCGCGAAGACGCGCGGGTCGAACATCGCCGCGGGCGACCAGCAGTACGA
>JBIIYI010000154.1:0-6654 GCA_044346895.1 Phycisphaerales bacterium | reverse complement strand
CCCGAGGAGTCGATTGAGCGCGCGATCGCGATGCTGGTGGTGACCTGCCCGTGCGCGCTCGGGCTGGCGACGCCGCTCGCGGTGGTCGCCGGTCTCGGAAAGGGCGCGCGTCGCGGCGTGCTTGTCAAGGGTGGCGACATCCTCGAGCGCGCGGCGACGCCGGGAACGCTTGTCCTCGACAAGACGGGAACCGTCACCGAGGCGAGGTCGCAGGTGGTGCGTTCCGACGGCGCGGCCGACGCGGTCGCGCTCGCGGCCGCGCTCGAGATCCACAGCACGCATCCGCTGGCGTTCGCGATCCAGCGCGCGGTCGACGAGATGTCGCCGGACGCGCAGGCCGCCGCGCGCGAGCAGGCGCACGACGTGCACGAGACGCCCGGCATGGGCATCGAGGGCCGCGTCGCCGGGAAGTTCGTGCGCGTCGGGAACATGCGTTTCATGCAGTCCCGCAACGTGATCGTGTCGGAGCGCTTCCGCGAGCGTGCGCGGGAGTTCGCGGCGGATGGGCTCGCGCCGGTCGTCGTGGCGGTGCAGGGGCGCGCGGAGGCGATGCTCGGGATCGGCGATCCGATCCGCGCGGACGCCGCGGAGACCGTCGGCCTCCTGCGCGCGCGCGGCTGGCGCGTGATGCTCGCGTCGGGTGACGATCCCGTCGTCGCCGCAGGCGTCGGTCGCGCGATCGGACTGGCGCCGAGCGATGCGGTCGGCGGACTCTCGCCCGAGGAGAAGCTCGAGTTCGTGCGGCGCGCGGATCTCGCGCGGCCTGTCGTGATGGTCGGCGACGGCGTGAACGATCTCGCGGCGCTCGCCGCCGCCGATGTCGGCGTCGCGGTGCGCAACGGCGCGCAGGCCTCGCACCACGTGGCCGACGTCTGTCTCGCGGCCTCGGGCATGCGACCGCTCGCGCGCTTCCTCGAGGGTTCGCGCACGACGATGGGCGCGATCCGGACGAATCTCGCCGTCTCGGTCGCCTACAACGCCTTCGGCGGCGCGCTCGCCTTCGCGGGTCTCGTGAATCCGCTGGTCGCCGCCATCATCATGCCGCTCAGCGGACTGACGGTGCTCGTGCTCGCGCTCAGGCTGCCGAGTTTCGAACTGCCCTCGCGGGCGGAAGGGAAGCGCTGATGGAACTCGTCTTCGTGGCCCTTCCGGTGGCGCTGATCGTCGGTGGTGCGGCGCTCGCCGCCTTCATCTGGGCCGCCCGGTCGGATCAGTTCGAGGATCTCGATTCGCCGCCCGAGCGCGTCCTCTTCGACGACACGCCGGTCGGCGGCGGTGCGGCCGAGGCCAGTCCATCGGTTCGGGAAGGCTTGGAAACGCCGAACCGGGTCGGTACGAGCGGTACGCGCGCATGACCGACGGTCGAGAGCGCGAGCGACCGCCTTGCGCCGTTCCACGCGGGATTCCTCACGGGAATCCACGCGGGAATCCACGCGAACTTCCGCAGAACCAGATCGCCCGGCGCTGAACCCGCGCTACCTTCGAAAGGATGGCGGAGGTTCGCACCCTCGATCATGCCGCATGGAGCCGGCCTCTTGGTCGGCACGCGCGTCTCGTCGCAGCCACGGCCACAGCCGCGCTCGGACTCGGATTCGGCCTCGGGAGCGTGCGTGCCGCGCACGCGCAGTCGTCGATCGCCTTCACCGACGTCACCGTCGGCAGCGGGCTCGAGGGATTCACGCACACGCCGAACTCGCTTGCGGTTCCGGGATTCAATGAATGGATCCTCGGCGCCGTCGGCGTCGCCGATTTCGATGGTGACGGCTGGCCGGACATCTTCGTTCCATAGGGGGGCGTCGGGGCCGACCGCCTCTATCGGAACAACGGGAACGGTACGTTCACGAACGTGGCGTCGACGGTCGGGGTCGCCGCGGTGCACGCCGGGAACGGCGTGTCATGCGCCGACTACGACCGCGACGGAGACATCGACCTCTACATGACGAGCTACGGCTCGGGTACCGACAACCTCGGACAGCCGGGGAAGAACCGGCTCTACCGAAACACCGGAGACCGGTTCGAGGAGGTGGCCGCATCGGTCGGGCTCGCGTTCACCGCGCCCGCGACCGCCGTGGGCGACAGCGCGGCCTGGGGCGACTACGACCTCGACGGCGATCTCGATCTCGCCGTCGCGGGATGGAGCGCGAACGGGCTTGGTAACCGGCTCTTCCGGAACGACGGCGGCACCTTCACGGACATCACGGCCTCGGCGCTCGGACCGGTGGCGAGCTGGGGCTTCCAGCCGACGTTCATCGATACGACCGGCGATGGATGGCCCGAACTCCTCCTCGCCGCGGACTTCGAGACGAGCCGCGGATGGCGCAATCTCGGCGGCGCGTTCGAGGACGCCACCGAGGCATTCGGTTTGGGCGTCGACCGGAACGGCATGGGCGCCTGCGTCGCCGACTTCGATCGCGATGGCTCGGCCGACTACTACGTGACGAGCATCCACCAGTCGAATCCGCCCGAGGGGCTGAATGGCAACGCGCTCTATCTGAACGACGGAACCGGCACGATGACCGAGCTCGCGTCCGAGCGCGGTTGCGACGATGGCGGCTGGGGCTGGGGCGCGATGGCCGCCGACTTCGACCACGACGGATGGGAGGACATCGTCGAGGTGAACGGCCGCAACGCGAGCGAGTGGGCGAACGAACCGGAGTACGTCTACCGGAACGCGGGCAACGCCCACTTCACGCGTCTCGCGGCGAAGTCGGGCCTCGCGCTCGCCGCCGATGCGCGTTGCGTGGCGACCTGCGACTACGACCGCGACGGCGATCTCGACCTCGTCGTGCTCGTGCATGCGGGCCCGCTGCGGCTCTACCGGAACGACGCCGTGTCGGGATCGGGCGGGCCGCCGTGGCTCGTCCTCGACCTCGCGGCCGCGTCGGGCTCGCGCGCGGCGGCGCACGGGATCGGCGCGGTGGTCGAGTGCGTCGTCGCGGGCGTCACGCATCGACGCTTCGTCCACTCGGGCAGCGGCTTTCACTCGAGTTCGGAGCCGATCGTCCACTTCGGATTCCCCTCCGGATCGGTCGCCGAGGAGGTGCGCGTCCTCTGGCCGAGCGGACAGACGACCGTGCGCACCGACGTCGCGCTGCGCACGAGATTCACGATTTCGGCGCCAGCCGCCGCCGATCTCGATGCGGACGGCGATGTCGGAGCGCCGGACCTCGGACTGCTGCTTGCCGCCTGGGGCTCGACCGATCGGGCGAGCCGTGACATGCGTCGGGCCGACATCGACGGCGACGGCATCGTCGGTGCGGGCGACCTGTCGCAGGTGCTGCTCGCGTGGGGAACGTAAAGCGACCGCGGGTCGGAGTCCGCGGTCGCGTGGTGAGATCGGATGTGCGTGGGCCGGAGGCGGAGGGTTGCGCGGGTCGGCGTGCCGTCCGTCCGTCCGTCAGTCCGTCCAGCCGTCAGTCCATCCAGCCGTCAGTCGGTCCAGCCCTCAGTCCGTCCAGCCGTCAGTCGGTCCAGCCGTTGTAGCCACCCGCGTAGCCGCCCCAGTTGTTCGCCGTACCGAGGCCGCGGTAGGGGCCGTAGCCCTGGCGAAGTCCGGTCGGACCGGTCTGGTAGTTCGGGCCGTACCAGCCGGCACCGCCGCCGCCCGTACCGAGCGGGGCCTGGATGTGGCCGTTGTTGTAGGCACCGAGGTGGCCGTTCCGGACGGGCGCACCGTAGACGGGAGCCGCGTAGCCGGCATCGCCGTGGAAGTGGTTGTGGTAGTGGACGTCGCCGCCGCCGATCTGCGGGCGGAGTTCACCGGGCTGCTGGTTGTAGCCCGTTCCCTGCGGTGTCGCGGCGTTCGGGTCTCCCTCGCCGGGCTTGCCCTTGAAGGACGTGTCCTGCATGTCGCCGGGCTTTCCGGCGAAGGACGAATCGGAATCCTGCGCCGAGGCGACCATGCCGAGCGCCACCGGCGTGCGCGCGCGGTCGACGTCGGGCGTCGAGGCGCAGGAGGCGAGGATGAGGCAGGGCGTGAGGAGCGAAAGGCCGAGGATCGTCCGGGTCATGCGGCTGAAATCGGCCCGAGCGGTGGCGGGTGGTGAAAGAAACCCGCCACGGGCCGCTTCCAACAGCGTGGTCGGATCCGCGCCCGCGCGTCGGACCGTACCATCCGGCCCGTCGATCCCGGACTGCGCTCCAGGATCGCGCACGACATCGAGCCACTTTCGAAGGGATCACGAGTGACCACCGCGACCGCAACCGCCTTCCCGGTCCAGAACGCAGGCACGCCGATCGGGACGCCCGAGATCGACAACCTCGCGATCAACACGATTCGCACGCTGTCGATGGACGGCGTGCAGGCAGCCGACTCGGGGCACCCCGGAACGCCGATGGCGCTCGCGCCCGTCGCGTACGCGCTGTGGCAGGACATCCTGCGCTACGACCCGGCCGACCCCTTGTGGGCGAACCGCGATCGCTTCGTCCTCTCGAACGGACACGCGGCGATGCTCGTCTACTCGCTCCTCTTCCTCGCGAACGTGCAGCGCGCGGACCATCACGGCCACCTCACCGGCGAGCCGACGCTCGCGCTCGAGGATCTCAAGCGATTCCGCCAGCTCGGTTCGCGCTGCCCCGGCCACCCGGAGTCGCACCTCACGACCGGCGTCGAGACGACGACCGGCCCGCTCGGACAGGGCCTCGCGACGAGCGTCGGCATGGCGATGGCCTCGAAGTGGCTCGGCGCCCGCTACAACCGGCCGGGCTACCAGCTGTTCGACTTCCGCGTCTGGTCGATCTGCGGCGACGGCTGCATGATGGAGGGAATCACCGGCGAGGCCGCGAGCCTCGCGGGGCACCTCGGCCTCTCGAACCTCTGCTGGATCTACGACTTCAACCGGATCACGATCGAGGGCGCGACCGACCTCGCCTACTCGGACGACGTCGCGACGCGCTTCATGGGCTACGGATGGAACGTGCTGCGCGTGGGCGACGCGAACGACATTCCGTCGCTCCTGCGCGCCTACCGCGCCGCGGAGCGCTCGACCGACCGTCCGACGCTCGTGATCGTCGACAGCCACATCGGCTACGGCGCGCCGAAGAAGCAGGACACCGCGAGCGCGCACGGCGAGCCGCTCGGCGACGCCGAGATCGCCGCCACGAAGCGCGGCTACGGCTGGCCGGAGGACGCGAAGTTCCTCGTGCCCGACGGCGTGAAGGAGCGCTTCGCGGAGAAGCTCGGGACGCGCGGCGCCGCCGCGAGCGCCGAGTGGCGCGCGCGCTTCGAGGCCTACGCGAAGGCGTATCCGTGGCTCGCGTCCGAGGTCGAGACGATGCTCGCGCGCGGACTGCCCGAAGGCTGGGACAAGGATCTCAAGCCGTATCCGGCCGACGCGAAGGGGAACGCCACCCGCAACACCTCGGGTCAGGTGCTCAACCAGATCGCGAGGAACATCCCGTGGATGATCGGCGGCTCGGCCGACCTCGCGCCGAGCACGAAGACGCTCCTCACCTTCGATGGCGCGGGCGCGTTCCAGAAGGGCGCGTTCGCCGGGCGGAACCTCCACTTCGGCATCCGCGAGCACGCGATGGCCGCGGTCGTGAACGGGCTCACGCTGTCGGGCCTGCGCGCGTACGGCTCCGGCTTCCTCATCTTCAGCGACTACGCCCGCGGCGGCATCCGCCTCAGCTCGATCATGGAGCTTCCCGCGCTCCACATCTTCACGCACGACTCGATCTACGTCGGCGAGGACGGCCCCACGCACCAGCCGATCGAGCAACTCGTGGGCCTGCGCGCGGTTCCGGGCATGCACGTCTTCCGTCCCTGCGACGGGAACGAGGTGATCGCATGCTGGCGCGCCGCGCTGCGCCTCACGCATCATCCCGCGGCGTTCGCGCTGACGCGCCAGAACCTGCCCACCCTCGACCGCTCGCGCTACGCGTCGGAGGACGGCTGCCTCAAGGGCGGCTACGTCCTGTCGGATGCGGAGGGCGGAACGCCGGACGTGCTTCTCGTCGCGTCGGGCAGCGAGGTGCATCTCGCGCTCGGGGCGCAGGAGATCCTCGCGCAGGAAGGCGTGAAGGCGCGCGTCGTGTCGATCCCATGCACCGCGCTCTTCGAGTCGCAGGACGCCGCGTACCGCGACTCGGTGCTGCCGTCCGCGGTGCGCGCGCGCGTCACCTGCGAGGCCGCGAGCACGATCGGTTGGGATCGCTACGCGGGCCTCGATGGCGAGTGCATAGGCATGAACGGCTTCGGCGCGAGCGCTCCTGCGAAGGACGTCGCCCAGCACTTCGGCTTCACGCCCGAGCGCGTCGCCGACGCCGCGCGCCGATCGCTCGCGCGCGTCCGCGGCGGAGGTGTGCGATGAGGATCGCGGTCGCGTCGGATCACGCGGGATTCGCCTTGAAGGAGGCGATGAAGAAGGAGGTCGAGGCGCTCGGCCACGAGGTCGTCGACCTCGGCACGCATTCGCCGGAACCGGTCGACTACCCGGACTTCGCGGAGAGGATCGGGCTCGCGGTCGTGAGCGGCGAGATCGACCGCGGCATCCTCTTCTGCGGCTCGGGGATCGGCGCGAGCGTCGCGGCGAACAAGATCCCGGGAGTGCGCGCGGGCAACTGCAGCGACACGTATTCGGCGCACCAGGGCGTCGAGCACGACGCGATGAACGTGCTCGTCCTCGGCGGCCGCACGGTCGGCCCCGCGGTCGC
>JBIIYI010000153.1:0-6658 GCA_044346895.1 Phycisphaerales bacterium | reverse complement strand
CAGGAACGACGACGATGCGACGACGCCCGAGCCCGTGCGCGGCGACCGGCTCGACGAACTGCTGCGCGCCTGGCACGACGAGAACGCCAACTCCGCACGCGCGATCCGCGACCGCGTGCTCGCGCGCAGTGCGGAGGATGCCGTGGCGAGCCCGCGCGCTGCGGGCGATTCCCGCGATTCCCGCGAGTTCCGCGAGTTCCGAGGACAGTCCGGCGTGCTCGCGCGGATCGGCTTCCGGCGCCTCGCGTCGCTCGCGGCGGTGCTCGCGCTCGTCCTCACGCTCGCGACGCTCTTCGTGAAGAGCAGCGAGAAGTCGGCGTTCGCGACCGGCGGCATCGCGCAGGTTCCCGAGGGCGGCGCGCTCGACGCGCTCGACGAGGACGGCGTGCCGATCGGGCCGTGCCCGCTCCAGAAGACGGACGTGGCGGTCGAGATCAGCGGGCCGTTCGCGCGCACGGTGGTCGAGCAGACCTACGCGAATCCCTACACGCGCACGATCGAGGCCGTCTACACGTTTCCCCTCTCGGAGCGCGCCGCGGTCGACCGCATGACGATGATCGTGCGCGGTCCGGGCGGCGAGCGCGTGGTCGAGGGCGAGGTCAAGGAGCGCGCCGCGGCGCGCGCGATCTACGAGGACGCGCGCGAATCGGGCTACGTCGCGAGCCTGCTCGAGCAGGAGCGGCCGAACGTGTTCACGCAGTCGGTGGCGAACATCGAGCCGGGCGCCACGGTCGTGATCCGCATCGCGACGATCGAGACGGTGCGTCGCAAGGACGGCGTCTCGAGCTACGTCTTCCCGATGGTGGTTGGGCCGCGCTACGTGCCCGGCGCGCCGACGTCGGTGCCGACGCTGCCCGACGGCTGGACCGTGCGGCAGGGAATCGTGCTGCGCGGACCCGCGCGCGTCGATCCGAAGGATGGCGCCGCGATCGGCACCGCGCGCCTGACCGAACTTCTCGAGCGCGCGATCCCGGTGCGTCCGACGGACGCGGCGGTGGTCGACCGCATGCTCTCGATCGGCGACGCGATCGCGTTCACGGCGAACTACGCGAACGGCAGCGCCGAGCGCGGCATCTGGTCGCCGTCGACCGGCCTCGGCGAGATCAACGGACGCTTCTTCCACGCTCCCGCGTCGAAGGACGGCGGAGCGGGCTTCGCCGCCGACACCGACCAGGTGCCCGACGCGAGCCGCATCACGCCGATGCCCGTGCCGCCGACCGAACGCGCGGGCCACGACATCTCGGTGCGCGTCGCGATCGACACCGGCGGCGCGCCGCTCGCGAAGGTCGAGAGCGTGCTGCACGCGATCGACGCGAAGGACGACGCGCCGTCGCGGCGCACGATCTCGCTCGTCGACGCGAGGACGATCCCGAACCGCGACTTCATCCTCGAATGGTCGACGGCGGAGAAGACGGTCGAGCCGGGCTTCTTCACGCACGTCGCGACGACCGGCGACGCGGCCGCGCGCGGCGGGTACTTCACGCTCGTCCTCGAGCCGCCGGCGCGCGTCGCGCCCGCCGAGATCAGGCCGCGCGAACTCGTCTTCGTGCTCGACGTCTCGGGCTCGATGAACGGGTTCCCGATCGAGAAGTCGAAGGCGCTCGCGAGGAAGGCGATCGAGCGGATGCGCGCGAACGACACGTTCAACGTGATCACGTTCGCCGGCGCGACGAGCGTGCTCTGGCCGGAGCCGAGGCCGGCGACCGAGGAGAACAGGCGCATCGCCGACGAGTTCGTGAACGGCGCGTACGGATCGGGCGGCACCGAGATGATGGCCGCGATCAACGCCGCGCTCGTGCAGGACGGACGCAGCGGCGTGAAGCCCGCGAAGCTGCTCGATCTTCCCGCGGACGGCCGCGCGGTGCGCGTGGTCGCCGAGGCGGCCGCGATCGCGCGCGGCGCGTCGGGTTGGTCGATCGACGCCGGAGGCGGTCGGTCGGTGAAGGCCGACATCGCGATCGCGATCCCCGCGAACGCGAAGGGGGCCGCGATCATCCTCGACGGCACGTGGGAGACGCGCGACGCGGATCGCGTGTTCGTCGCGCGGAGCGCGCGATTCGAGGATGCGGACGCGCGCACGCGCTTCGTCTTCTTCCTCACCGACGGCTACATCGGCAACGACCAGGCGGTGGTGCAGGCGGTGCGCGACAACGCGCGCGCGTCGCGCGTCTTCAGCTTCGGCATCGGCAACAGCGTCAACCGCTTCCTCCTCGAGGAGATGGCGCGCGCCGGTCGCGGCGCGTGCGAGATCGTGACGCTGTCGGACGACGCCGATCCCGTGATCGACGCGCTCGTACGCCGCATCGACGCGCCGGTGCTCACCGACATCGAGCTCTCGATCGACGGCGCGCTCGCCGTGCGCGACCTGCTTCCCGCGGGCGAGCACCTGCCCGACCTCTTCGACGAGGAGCCGATCGTCCTGATGGGGCGGTTCGACCGCGCCGCTTCGGGCGAGATCGTCGTGCGCGGTCGCACCGCGGGCGGACCGTGGGAGCGCCGCGTGCGCGTCGACTTCCCCGCCGAAGCGCCGCAGCACGACGTCGTGAAGACGCTGTGGGCGCGCGCGAAGGTGGACGATCTGCTGCTCGCGCGGCTCGGGGAGGTGGAGCAGGGCACGCTCGACGCGCGCACGAAGTCCGAGGTGATCCGCCTCGGCGAGTCGTACGCCATCGCGACGCCGTTCACGAGCTTCGTGGCGGTCGAGAAGAGCCGCGTCACCGTCGGTGGCAAGCCGATGCTCGTGTCGGTTCCGGTCGAACTTCCCGATGGGACGAACTGGAACGGGTTCTTCGGCGAGGGCGGGTTCGACATGCTGCCGGTCGCGGTGCGCGACGGCGCGGTCGGGTCGTTCGTGCGGGGTTTCGCCTTGAAGGCCGAGGAGCGGGGGCTGCTCGATGCCGACGGCGCCGCGCGGTTCGACACGGGTTGGTTCGCTTCGCTCGAGGACGGAACGACGCTCGGGGTCGCGGTGGATGCGCTCGATGATCCCGGCAAGGATCGGGGCGCGCTCGGCGCGGCGCGGCGTTCGCCGACGGGCGATGCGCTTGGAAAGCGCGGGACGTCGGCCCCAGCGATCAGCGGCGGCATGCCTGCGGCGAAGCCGTCGGGGCCCCCCGGCGCGGCGACGAACGCGGCGGCCGGATCGGCTGTGGGCGGCGCTGCCGCGTCTCCTTCCGCCTCGCCTTCTTCCGCCGCGACGGCTTCGGCGCCGACTGTTGCGGTACCGGCTGCGTCGGCACCGGCGGATGCGTCGGCGGAAGGGCGTGCCGTTCCGCCCGGAGCATCGACCCGGCGGTTTCAGTTCGGTCGAGAGCAGGCGCAGGGGCAGCGGTTCGCGAAGGAGGAGCTTGCGGAGCGCGACGCGGCGGCGGCGCGTCCATCGGGCCGCAGCGGTGGTTTCGGTGGCGGCGGAGGAAGCGGTGGTGTCGGGGGTGCCGTTCCCGCGCAGCCGCTCGGAGGTGGACTGGGTGGTGTCGAGAAAGGCAAGTCGCAGCGCCCTCGCGCCGCGGCGGTGGATTCGAAGGTCGACGAACTCGTTCGCGAGCAGGCCGCTGCCGGCGAGTCGGATCAGGGTGCGTCGCCCGGGCAGCGTTCGGACGATTCCGAGGCTGGGAAGGGAGACACGGCGGATGCGTCGGCTGAAGGCGTCGAGCTCCTGACCATCGCGGAGCGCGATCGGCTCGTCCAGGTTCTCGATCGGCGGCTGCTCGTTCTCGCGCTCGCGGCGCTGCTTGGCGAGGACGCGCGCATTCCCGCGATCGCGGGCGAACTCGGACTTGGCGACGCGGCTTCGCTTGAAGTGGCGCTGAAGGTGGCGGTCGATGCGAAGGGTGCGATCGACGGCGCGGTGCTCGAGTCGCTGCGCGCGCTCGGGGTGCGTGTCGAGGACGAGGTCGCGGCGCGCGGGCTGATCGTTGCGCGCCTGTCGCCGCAGCAGCTGGTGAAGGCGGCGCTCGTCGCGGGCGTGCGTCGGGTCGAGCCGATCGTGCGGCCCGGTTGACCGGGGCGCGCGGATTCGCATCGGGTATGGACCGATACGCAGCCACCGGATCGGCCTCTGAGGCCGGTCCGGTGGTTGCGTCTCATGGGGCCGCTGGGTTTTCACGGATTCCACGCGGGACGAGCCGATGACAATGGCATGTCCGCGTTCGGCCCGAGCCCGATCCCCTCGAACCCGCCCGGCGTGATCCTCACGTCGTTCGTGGCGCAGCAGGCGGCGGGACCGAGGGCGCGCGAGAAGACGAAGCCGCAGGACGCGGATGCGCGTCCGTTCGTCGTGAAGGACGAGGTGCGGCTGTCCGATCCGATGCAGGCGGATGCGGTCGATCCGAAGCCCGACGCCGCGGAGGAGTGGAAGCACCGCCGGCCGCGGACTCCGCATCGCGATCCGCGGTTCCCGAACGCGCCGCGGACGGACCCGGGCGACGAGGGTGGACACATCGACATCCAGGCCTGACGGATCCGCGCCCCCACGGAACCGTGCCAAGCACGTGGCGTGAGGTTCCATGCACCTGCCGGCACGTGCCTGGCACCACGTCGCAACGCGCCTCGCCGCGAACGATTCCGCGGCTAGAGCCACCGATGCGGCAGACTCGAAGTGTTCGGTCTGGTGTCGTGCGGTGCACGGCACGTGCCGGGAGGTGACGGCAGGTGCCCGCCACGTGCTTGGCACCGTTTCCTCAGGAGCGGGACCACGCCGCGCGCAGCCGAAGCTGCGCCTCGTCCCCCGCGATGATGCGCGCGCTGATCTCCGCCGCCTCCTCCGCGATCGCGTCGTCCATCGAACCATCAAGCTCGTTCAGCCACTGTTTCGTCGCCGCGAGCGCCTTCGGCCCGCCCTTGGCGAGCCGCTCCGCCAGCACTTGCGTGGTCGCCGCCAGTTCGCCCTCCGCCACGAGGTGCGTCGCGAGTCCGCGTCGGAAGCCCTCCTCGCCCGACATCGTGCCACCAGCGAGCAGCATCGCGCGCGCGGCCCCCGCGCCGATCCGCTTGACGAGCCACGGCGCCACCACCGCCGGACAGATGCCGAGATCGACCTCCGGATAACCCAGCTTCGCCTCGGGGTGCGTGATCGCGAAGTCGCACACGACCATCAACCCGCATCCGCCGCCGATCGCCGCCCCCTGGACGCGCGCGATCGTGGGGATCGGCAGCCGTCGGATCGCGCGCGACACGCGCGAAAGCGCGCGCAGCATGTCGCCCATCGCCACCGGGTCGTCGGCCACCGCCTTGAGATCCATGCCGGCGCAGAAACTGCGGCCCTCGCCGCCGAGGATCAGGACGCGGGCCGACGCGTCCTGCGCGACCTGTTCGACCGCCGCCCCGAACGCCGCGATCATCTCGCGCGAGAGGGCGTTGCGCGCCTCGGCGCGCGCGAGTTCGACCGTGTGAATCCCTTGGGCCACGTAGTGCTTGACGAGCATGAGGAGAGCGTAGCAAGGCCTGCCGCGGGTATCTTTCCCCCATGCTTCCGTACGAAATCCGCGACGGCGTGCACGTCCTCTTCCTCCAGCCGAATCCCGAGAAGCCGCGCGGCGGCGTCGTGGTGCTCGACGCGTGGCTGATCGGCGAGATCAAGGCCACGCTCGCGGCGATCGCCGCCGAGAAGCCGAAGGGTTTCGTGCTCGCGAGCGCCTCGACGCGCGTCTTCGTCGCGGGTGCCGACCTCGCCGAGATCGATGCGCTCGACGACGCGGGGCTCGACGCGTACCTGCGCGCGGGCGCCGAAGCGTTCGCGATGATCCCGGCGCTCGGTTGCCCGACGGCCGCGGCGATCCACGGCGCCACGCTCGGCGGCGGGCTCGAGATCGCGATGCACTGCGACGCGCTCGTGGCGGCGCTTCCCGCGGAAGGCGGCAAGCCGTGGCAGATCGGTCTGCCTGAAGCGGGACTCTGCATCTGCCCGGGGTGGGGCGGCACGCAGATGCTGCCCGCGCGCATCTTGCCGGCGCTGGCGATTGAGCGCACGGCGACCGGCCAAACGTGGGCGTGTGGAGAGGCGCCCCAGTGCCTCTTCGACGTGCGCGCCGAGGCAGGCAGCGGCGCGGAGGGCGCGATCGCCGCGGCGATCGCCGCGGCGATTGCGTGGGTGAAGGCGCAGGACGCGTCGACCGGCTGCTTCGTCTCGATGAAGGCACCGCGCCGCGCGATCGCACCGCGAAACGCCGCAGCGATGACGCCGATTTGCGACGAACTTGCCTCGACCGCAGGCGCGACCAAGCACGGCGCAGCGTGTCTCGACGCGGTCCGCGTTGGCCTCGCGCAAGGTTGGGACGCCGCAGTCGCGTGCGAACGCGCGCACCTTGTGAAACTGCGCCACACGCCCGAAGCGCGCGCAAAACTCGACGCGTTCCTCAAGAAGTGATGTGCGCCGTCACCTGATCTTGACACGATCATGACGCGCGCTGCGCGCATGTGAAGGTGTTGTCACACGCGCAGTTGCGGAAGCATGCGCCGGGCGGCTCCATTGTTGAGATCACGTGTATTCGCGAAAAGTCGTGAGGGGATCGCGTCGGAACTTGCGCTTACGCGAGTGTCACACCGATTCCGAGACTTGCAGGACGGTGGCCTCCACACGAGTCCCTCGAAAGCGTTGGGGAAGTTCAGCAACTTCCACCACCAACAGTCGAGGAACTCTCACCCGTCCAGAATGGCCTCG
>JBIIYI010000152.1:0-6671 GCA_044346895.1 Phycisphaerales bacterium | reverse complement strand
ACCGTCCACCACGACGGCATGGACGACCTCGTCTACGCCACCGACACGCCGACGATGGCCGCGCGCATCGAGCGGTACCGCATGAGCCATCGGGGAAACGGCTGGGCCGACATCGGCTACCACCTCATCATCGACCGCGCGGGCACGCTCTGGCAGGGCCGCGCGATCCGCTGGCAGGGGGCGCACGTCAAGAACCGCAACGAGGGCAACGTCGGGGTGCTCGTGATGGGCAACTTCGAGCGCCAGCAGCCGACCGCCGCGCAGATGCGCACGCTCGACCGCGTGCTGCGCGATCTGATGCGGACCTACCGCGTGCCGAAGTCGCGGGTCTACACGCACCGCGAGTGGCCCGATGCCCAGACCGCCTGCCCCGGCCGGAACCTGCAGCCGAAGGTCGCCTCGCTGCGCACGCGGCTCGCGTAGCGGCCGCGAACTCTGCGGATTCAGGCACGGTTCCGCCGATATCCGGCGACGGCGGCGCCGCGAACGAACGGCCCGTCAGGAGACGACGATGTCGAGCGATCCGGCGAAGGAGTTCGAGACTCCGCATGTCCTTCGATCCCCGCGGGCGGGGCTTGTCGGCGCTGCCGACGAGTCGATCGCGTCGGAGATCGCACGCCGCGGCTTCGTGCTCGCGTCGATCGGCACCGGACTTGCGGTTCTCGCCGCGTGCGCCTCGACGCCGAAGTCGTCGGGCGGAACGGGATCCGCGACGCTCGCGGGAGGTGGAAGTGGCGATCCAGGAGGCGGCGTCTGGGGCGCCGATGGTGACCTCCCACCGAAGCGCTACGCGCAGCCCGTCTCGCCCTCGGCCGGCAGTGGCGGAACCGGCGGCACGGGCCGTTCAGCCGGAACTCCGCAGCGTCCACCCGCGATCGCCGCGAAGCCGGCGCGCACCGTCGGACCCGAGGCGAAGCCGACGCCGAACTCCGGCTACGCGTCGGGAATCCGCATTCCCGCGACCTTCGACGGCAACGTGATCCCGCGCTCGGCGTGGACCAACTTCCGTCCGGCCGTCGCCGGCATGGACCGCATGCCGAAGGTGACGCGCATCACCGTCCATCACGAGGGAAACCGCGCCTTTACCGCGACATCGGTCGCGGACTGCCGCGCGCGCCTCGTGAACGTGATGAACGGCGAGATGAACGCCCGCGTCCCGCACAAGGACATCGCGTACCACTACGTGATCGATCCGGCGGGCCGCGTCTGGGAGGCGCGCGACCTGCGCTACGAGGGTCGGCACACGCGCAACAACCACGACGGGAATCTCGGCGTGATGTGCCTCGGGAACTTCGAGGAGCAGTCGATCCCGCCCGCGCAGCTCGCGGCGCTCGAGAAGTTCCTCAAGCAGCTGCAGGCGAAGCACAAGGTTGCGAGGAAGCGCGTGTACACGCACCAGGAGCTCTCACCGACGCTCTGTCCGGGCAAGGATCTCCAGCGGCGCATGGGCACGCTGCGGTCGCGCCTCTCCTGATCGGCCGCCGCGCGGCTGCGCAATCCTTATTCCACGCCGCGTGGCCGTCGCAGCATCCGCCGCGCATGCGCCGAAGCATCCGCCGCCACGCGCTCGCCGCGCATGCGCGATCGCGCGTCGTTCATCGTTCGTCGTGCATCATGCACAGATCATCGAGGCGGGCCGAAGCGGCCCTTCGCGGCGCGCGCGTCGTCGTCGTCGAGCTTCTTCTGGAACGCCGCGTCCTTCGCCTCCTGGCGGTTGACGACCTTCCACACGACCCACGCGACGGCGGCCATGCCGGCGATGGCGAACACGTAGCGGAGGATGGTTCCGAGCACGTCCATCGGGGAAGCGTAGCGAAAGTCACGTCACGCGCAGCGCGCGTCGAGCAGCTTCCGTCGCGCGCGCTTTGACCGAGGCGTAGGCCACGACGCGCGCGGAATCGGGCTCGATCGCCTCGCGCGTCCGGACGGCCGCATGGCACGCGTCGTCGACCGTCGCATGGGCGCCGGCGCCCACCGCGGCAAGCAGCGCGACGCCGAGCGCGCCGCTCGCGTCGCTTGCGAGAAGCGACACGCGCGCATCGAACATCTCGGCGCACATCGTGCGCCAGAACGGGCTGCGCGCTCCGCCGCCCGAGAGCCGCACGTCGCGCACCGCGATGCCGAGCGTCCGCAGGAGATCGACGTTGCCGGCGAGTCCCGCGGTGATTCCCTCGAACGCCGCGCGCGCGAGATGGTCGCGACCATGCGCGACGTCGAGCCCTGCGAAGCCGCCGCGGATGAAGGGGTCGGGAATCGGGCAGCGTTCGCCGGAGAGATACGGCAGGAAGACGAGTCCTTCGCAGCCGATCGGCGCGCGTGCGGCGCGTTCGGTGAGGATCTCGTATGGATCGACGCCGCGCGCCTTCGCCTCTCCGATCGCGTCGGGCGCGATCGTGTCGCGGAACCAGCGCAGGCTTCCGCCTGCGGAGAGCATCACGCCCATGAGGTGCCAGCGGCCGGGCACGGCGTGGCAGAAGGCGTGGAGTTCGCCGTTTGGCGTGGCGCGCCACGCGTTGCTCGCCGCGAAGACGACGCCGGAGGTGCCGATGGTGCACGAGACGACGCCCTCGGCGACGATGCCGCTGCCGACCGCGGCGGCGGCCTGATCGCCCGCACCGCCCGCGATCCCGATCCCGGCGCGCAGGCCGAGTTCGCGCGCGGCTTCCGACGAGAGCCGCGTCGAGTGGACGGGGCTTTCCGCGACATCCGGGAAGAGCGCGCGCGGGAGCCGAACCGCCTCGAGCATCGGCGCGCTCCAGTCGCGCCGAGCGCAGTCGAAGACGGCGGTTCCCGACGCGTCGCTCGGCTCCGCCATCATCGCGCCCGACAGGCGATAGCGAAGCCAGTCCTTCGGGAGGAGCGCCTTCGCGGTGCGCGCGAACGCGGCGGGCTCGTGCTCGCGCATCCAGAGGAGTTTCGGCGCCTGGAAGCCGGGAAACACGCGGTTTCCCGTCATCGCGAGGACGCGCGCGAGGCCGGGCTCGCGCGCATGCAGCGCCTCGCAGATCGCGGCGCTGCGCGAATCGTTCCAGAGGATCGCGGGCCGCACGACGGCGCCCTGCGCGTCGAGCGCGACGAGGCCGTGCATCTGTCCCGAAAGGCCGATCGCCTCGACGCGCGCCGCGATCGACGCATCGCGCGCGCAGGCCGCGCGCGTGGCCGCGACCGACGAGCGCCACCAGTCCTCGGGGTCCTGCTCGGCCCAGCCGGGCTTCGGATACGAGACCGGATGCTCGACGGTCGCCTCCGCGACGACGGCGCCGCCGGCGGTCGCGATCACGCACTTGGTGCCGCTGGTGCCGACGTCGAGCCCGAGGAAAAGTGGTTCGTTCTGCATGCGGTCAATGTACTCACGACGCGGACCTGCGCCTCCCGCGGCGAGACTCGCGCGGCGGTTCTCGCATCGCGAGAGGTCCGGGGCGCCGGGCTTCGACGCGCGGTCACGCGGCTACTCGTTCGACTGCTGCTCGTTCGACTTCGGAGTTCCGGTCGGCGCGGGGCCTTCCTTCGAGTCCTTCGAGTCCTTCGAATCCTTCGAGGCCTTCGAGTCCTTCGCTACCTCCGCCTTCCCATCCGTCTCCGCGTCATCCTTCTCGACGAACACCTTCTCCGCCTGCACCACGAAGGTGCCCTTGTCGTCGCGCTCGACGACCTTACCCACGATGACGACGAGCGCGAGCGGCTCGAGTCCGTGCACGCCCTGCGCTCCGGTCTTGAGCACCTTGCCGTCCGCGCCGACGAACTGCACGGTCATCGTGTTCGCCTTCAGCGATTCCGGCGGCTCGCAGCAGTAGTCCCACGGCTTCGCGCAGGTATCGCCGGGAATCTGGTCGCAGCTCTTCATGCAGCGGTCGGCGACGACAAGCATCGCGCGGTTCTTCACGAACGGCTCGGAACGGCCGCCGACCTTCGCCTTGACGACGACGCGTTCGCCCTTCTTCGCGGCCTTCTTCACCTCGGCGACGCACTTCGCGTCGGCGGGTTCCTCATCGACGAAGGTCGCGTCGGGGATCTTCGGGGCGGGAGCGGCCTGCGCGGCTTCGCCCTTGGTGCGTGCGTCCTGTGGCGCGTGGCACGCCGCAGCAGACGACGCGCGGAGCGACGCGTGGAATGACGACGGCGCGGCGAGGAGGAGCGGGATCGAGGCGATGGTGGTGATGAGGTGGATCATGGTGTGCCTAGGAACGGAGTGCGACTGGAATGGGAAGTGCGAGACAGCGGACGATCGGCGCGATCGCGCCGAGAAGCCCGAGGAGAAGTCCGGCGGCGAGGCCCGCGGCGATCGCGGTTGCGTCGACGGACAGGCCGAAGGAGCCCATCGAGAATCGGACGGCGATGCCGTCGAGCAGGAGCCTTCCGACGGCGCAGGCGAGGAGCGCGCCCGCGGCGCAGGCGACCGTCGACTCGACGAGGAGCGATACGGCGATCGCGAGGCGCGAGAAGCCGAGCGCCTGCAGCGTGCCGGCCTCGCGGACGCGCGACGCGAACGCCGCGTACATCGCGTTGACGCCTCCGAGCGCGCCGCCGATCGAGACGAGGATCGCGGTCGCGATCACGAGCGCGCGGATCGGCGCGAGGAACTCCGCGAGGCGCTCGTAGTAGGCGCTCTCACGCATCGAGACGGCCTCGAGATCGAGCCGCATCGTGGTGAAGGCCTCGACATCGTCGAGTTCGGCGCTGCCGAGCGCGGCCACCACGCACGAACGCGTCGAGCGCTGCGTGAGGAGCGCGAGCCGGTCGACGCGCATCCAGAACTCGCCGTGCATGGTCGTGCCCGGCGCCGCGAGGATGCCGACGATCTCGAACGGTTCGCTCGCGATGACGACGCGCGACCCGAGCGTCGCGCCCGGCACGCGCGCGAGCGCCTCCGGCCCCGCCGCGATCTCGCTCGTGCCCGCGTCCGGCCAGCGCCCATCCGCGAGGCGCACCTGCGGATGGACGACGAACGACGCGGCGTCGAAGCCGCGGACGAGGACGGGTTGCGCGCGGTCCGAAACTTCCACGCGTCCTTCCACGCGTCCTTCCACGCGCCCTTCAACGCGTCCTTCCACGCGTCCTTTCGCCATGTCCTCCGAAGCGTCTTCCAAGCCGCCATCCACGGCGTCCGCCTCGCGGGCGTCCGCGGCGCGCGGCTCGAGCGACGCGGGAAGCGCGACGTGGATCTCGCTCGCGACGGCCGCGCGTCCGGCGTGGATCGCGAGCCCATCGACGCTCGCCGCGAGCGCGTCGGCCGTTTCCGGCGGAATCTCGCTGCGTTCGACGCTCTCCTCGCTGCCCGCGCCGAGAAGGAGCGCGTTGGTCGCGAGGCCGCTTGCGCCGAGCGAGGCCTCGAGCCCGCGCGAGAACGCGACCGCGCCGAGGACGAGGAGCGACACGAGCGCGCTTCCGCCGACGACGAGCGCGAGCCGCCGCGGCGAGCGGCCGAGGTTGCGGATCGCGTGATCGAAGGGAAGGAGCCTCATGCGAGCCTCGTTCCTTCCGCGACGGACCGTCGCGCCGCGAGAAGCGCGGGGAACAGGCCCGCGGCGATGCCGACCGCGACCGATGCGGCGACGCTCGTCGCGAGGCCGCCGAGCGAAGGCCGGAACTCGACGAGGATTCCCTCGGCGCCGATCCCGAGGTGCCCGAACGCGAGGACGAACTGCGCGATTCCAGCGCCCGCGATTCCGCCGAGGAGCGCGAGCGCCGCGGCCTCGACGACCACGATCCACGCGATCGAGCGCGTGCGGAACCCGACGGCCTGCAGGATCGCGAGTTCGCGCGCACGTCCCTCGAGCGAGAGGACGATCGCGTTCGCGACGAGGGCGAAGATCGCGGCGAGCGCGCCGAGCGCGAGGATTCCCGCGAAGTCCGAGATCGCGACGAGATCCTCCGCGGCGCGCGCGGCGAACGCGCGCTCGCTGCGCGTCGAGGTCGGCGCACGATCGCTCGCGAAGCGCGCATCGATCGCGGCGGCGACATCCTCGAGCCTGCGCGGATCGGCGACCTCGACCTCGAACTGCGTCACGTCGCCGCCGATCCCGCCGCCCGACGCCGACTGGATGAACGGCAGGTGGACGAAGCACGCGTTCCGGTCCTGCGGGCCGTCCGAGTCGACGATGCCCGCGACCGCGACGGTGACGCCTGCCGATGCGAAGCGGTCGCCGACGCGCAGCCCGCGGCGCTCCGCGAGCGCGCGGCCGACGAGCGCGCCGTCGCCGCGCGCGAGGAAGTCGCGCATCGATCCGTCGACGAAGGAGAGCCTCGGCGCGAGGACGCGCTCCGCGTCCGTCGCGCGCACGCCGCGGAAGACGACGACGTCGAGGCTCGCGCGGCAGTTCGAGACGACGATCTGCATGGGCACCGCGCTGACGACGCCGTCGATGCGCGCGATCTCGTCCGCGTACGACTCGGGCACGCGGCTCGTGAACGGGCAGAAGCGGTTCGCGCGGTAGACGATCAGGCGCGTCTCCCGCGCGCTCGCGTCGGTCGCCTCGCGCACGCCGGCGTGGATCGCGCGCTCCGCGGTGAGGAGCAGGCTCGCGACCGCGATGCCGAGCACGGTGAGGGCGAGCCGCACGCGGCTCCGGAGGAGCATGCGCAGCGCGAGCGCGGCGGGCCGGAGGATGGAGCGCGCGGCGCTCATGCCGCGTTCTCCTCGCGTCGCGCCAGTTCGCCCTTCTCGAGGAAGA
>JBIIYI010000151.1:0-6713 GCA_044346895.1 Phycisphaerales bacterium | reverse complement strand
TCAGCCGGGCGAGCGGATCCTGCGCGCGGGCGGCGGACGGATCCGTCGCCCCCGCTGCGGTCGCCGCGCCTCGTCCGAAGCGCGAGGCGCCTTCGGTCGCACGCGCGCCCGCCTCGACCACGCCCTGTCCCGCGGCATTCGTTCCGTTCGTTCCGCCCTCGACGTCGGTGGCCTCGGCGTTCGCGCCGACGGTCGCGTCCGACGCGATTGCCGACGCCATGCTCGGGTCGATCGGCGATGCGGAATCCTGGGCGACGAGGGAAGGCATCGCGGCCGCTCCAGCGCCTCGACCGGCCGCGAGATCCTGCGCGGAAGCAGTCAGCGCGGCATCGGCATCGATGACGTCGATCGCGGCATGCGTTCCGTCGAGGGAGTACGTCGTGTCGTGACGTACCGGCGCGACGCCGGCGGCGACCGCCTCCGCGACCGCGACGGCCGCGAGTTCATCCGCACAGGCGGCGGTGCCGTCGCACTCGGGGGACGCATCGGGCTGCGCGGAGTGGTCGAGTTGGTCGCGGATTTCCTGCACGGATCCGTGTTCGTCCGAGGGTTGCGAGCCGTCGGGGCCCGCGGGTGTGGAGGCATCCGACGGAGACCGTGCGTCGAGGTCACGGCCGCCATCCCGCGACGTGCCGCGGTCGTCGAACCGCGAGGCGCGAGCGTCGTCGTTCCGGTCCGACCGAGACCTGTCGGCCCGCTCGGTCCGCGTGCGGCCGGTCGTCGTGTCGTCGTTGCGCGAGGCGTCCTCAGCGCTCGCCCGTCGGGACGCTCGCCTGGGTGCCTGATCCCTGGGTTCCTGAACCACGCGCGGTGCCCGAGCCTCCTCCGCGAGCGCCGCCCGGAAGGGCGACCGATCCGTTCGGGACGGGTCCTGCGGGGGCTGCAGGCGCGGCACCTCCGGCCGTGCGGACCGGGGGGCGGGCAGAATCGGCGGGTTGTTCGGCAGAATCGGCGGCATCCGTTGGCTCCGAGCCCGTCTCGCGGCCGAGACCGAGCTTCTGGAGTCTGTTGAGCAAATCGGTTGCCACCGCCGCGTCGCCCTCGGCCTTGAAGGCCTTGAGGAGATTGGCCGACTTCGCCGGATTCATGGCGTCGAGGTACGCGACCGCGAGATCCTCCTGCCCCGTCCTGAGGAGTTCGTGGATCCACTCGCGCCCCTGCTTCGGCGGCGCGGCCTCGAGCAGGCGCACGGCCTTGCGGAACTGCGCGTTCGTCTGGCGCCCCTTCGCGTCCGCGATCGAGCGCTCCCAGTCGGACTGACGCTCGGCGAGCGCCTGCTCGCGCTCCGTCACCGCGGACTCGCGCGAACTGAGGTCGTCCTGCATGCGCTGGTGCTGCTCCTCGAGCGACCGCATGGCGAGCAGCGCGCGCTCGCGGAACCGCTCCTCCTCCGCGATCTCCTCGCTCGAGGCGAGCGGAAGCCCGCGGATGCGCAGGTCGTCCGCCGCCAGGCGCTCGGCCTCCGCGGCGGAAAGTTCGGCCTCCGCAAGCGCCGCCTTCTCCTCGGCGATCGTCGGCCGGAAGATGTCGCGCGCCCGCGAGAGGCGCTCGCCGTCGACGCGGCCGCTTGCGAAGAGCCATCCCACGAAGCCGGCGACGGCCAGCAGGTTGGCGACGGCGAGGACGATCAGCAGCTTGAGCATGGTCTTCATGAAGTGACTCCCGGCGTGATCTCACGTGCCGCGGCGTCCTCGCGCTCGCGGCGCGCGAGGTTGCTCGCGAACTCGTCGAGCTGCGCGCGCTCGCGCGAGGATTCCGCCTCGTTGTGCGCGGCGAGCCTGCGCTCGCGCAGGATCTCGAGCGCGCGGCGCGCCTTCGCGGCCTCGACGAGCTCGTCCTGCGCGCGGCGCATCGACTTCTCGAGCGAGGCCATCTCGAGCACCGTGCGCTGCGCCTTGCGCACGAGCCCGACCGCGGCGCCCGCGTGGTGGCGCAGCGACGCCGGATCGATCTCGCCGACGAGCTGCGCCCGCCAGGCGTCGCGCCCCGCCGCGATCTCCTGCTGCCGCCCGCGCAGCGCGTCCTCGAGCGCGCGCCGCGCCTTCAGGAGCTCCGCATGGACGCGCCGCTTCTCCTCCTCCTCGTCGAGGCGGCGGTCGAGCACGCGCTGGAGTGCGAAGCGGAACTTGGGCATCGGATTCACCTATCGGCCGCGCGCGACGCGCGCGAGACCGCTTCCGTCGGGTTCAGGTCCTCTTCCCCGCCGCCGCCGCGGCCTGTGCGGCCCCTGCGGCACCGCGCTGCCGGCTTGCGTTCGCCGACACGTTCGAGGCGGCGACCGACAGTTCGACGAGACTGCGCAGCGTGCGCGGATAGTCGGCGCGCTCGCGCTGCTCCTGCTGGAGGAACGCCTGGATCGCGGGGCGGACGGCGATCGCGGCGTCGACGTCCGGGTTCGAGCCCTTCGCGTACGCGCCGATCTGGATGAGTTCCTCCGCCTCGCGGTAGGCGGCGAGCATGCGCGAGACGTGCTTGCGCGCCGCGAGGTGGTTCTTGTCCGAGATCTGGTCGGCGACGCGCGAGATCGACTGCAGGATGTCGATCGCCGGGTAGTGCGCGCGCTCGGCGATCCGGCGCGAGAGCACGATGTGTCCGTCGAGGATGCCCTTCGTGGCGTCGGCGATCGGCTCGGTCATGTCGTCACCCTCGACGAGGACGGTGTAGAAGCCGGTGATCGAGCCGCCGCCGGCGATCGTGCCCGCGCGCTCGAGAAGCCGCGGCAGCATCGCGAAGACGCTCGGCGTGAAGCCCTTCGTCGCGGGCGCCTCGCCCGCCGAGAGGCCGATCTGCCGCTGCGCCTGCGCGAAGCGCGTGACCGAGTCGAGCATCAGGAGGACGTCCTTGCCCTCGTCGCGGAAGTACTCCGCGGCGCTGCACGCGACCGTCGCCGCACGCACGCGCATGAGCGGGCTCTCGTCGCCGGTGGCGACGACGACGACCGACCGCGCGAGCCCCTCCGGACCGAGCACGTGCTCGAGGAACTCCGGGACCTCGCGGCCGCGCTCGCCGATCAGGCCGATCACGTTGACGTGCGCGCTGGTGCCGCGCGCGATCGAGCCGAGCAGCGTGCTCTTGCCGACGCCGGGACCCGCGAAGATCCCCATGCGCTGCCCCTTGCCGATCGTGAGCATCGAGTCGATCGCGCGCACGCCGGTCGGCAGCGCGTCGCGCACGACGCCGCGCGCGAGCGGGCTCGTGCGCTCGGGCCAGAGCGGTTGCGGCGAGCCGGGCGCGATCGGACCCTTGCCGTCGATCGGCCGACCGAGCGCGTCGACCACGCGGCCGAGCCACTGGTCGCTCACGCCGACGGTCGCGTAGGGCTTCTCGCCCACGACCTGCACGCCGCTCGCGACGCCGCTCGCCTCGGAGAGCAGCATGACGAGCGCGCGCGTTCCTTCGAATCCGACGACCTCGCCGCGCGGCGCCTCGCGGCCGGGAACCTCGATGCGTACGAGCGAGCCGACCGGAAGCGGCAGCTGCTCGACCGAGAGGACGAGTCCCTTCACCGCGCGCACGGTGCCGACGATCTCGCGCGGCTCGATCGCACGGACGGCGGAACGGATCGAGGCGAGCTTCAAGCGTCGCCCCCGCGCGATTGCTCCGCGGTCGGCGCTTCCGCCGTCGTCTCCGCGGCCGCTTCTGGCGTCGCTTCCGTCTTCGTCTCATCCGGCGCATGGACCGGCGCATGGACCGCCGCATCGACCGGCGCATCCGCAAACGCCTCGCCGAGGATGCCCGCGCGCATGCGGCGGAACTGCGTCTCGATGCGCGCGTCGACCGTGCCCTCGCTCGAGCGGATCACGACGCCGCCGCGCTCGATCCCGTCGCGCGCCACGAGCTCGACCTCGGCTCCCGCCGGGAGCGCCGCGCGCAGCGACGGCATCGACGCGGCGACGAGCGCCTCGTCCTCGGGCGCGATCTCGATCGAAACGCGCGTCGCGCGCGCGAACAGCGCGACCGCCGACTCGACCGCGCGCGCCACCCACTTCGGTTCGCGCGCGATCTCGTCGCGGACGATCGACTCGGCGATCGCGAGCGCGACGCCCGCGAGCTCGCGCTCGGCGATGCGCATCGCCTCGTCGCGCTGCGCGTTCCACCGGAGGAACTCCGCGGCGTACGCCTCCTCGAGCGCCTTGAGCGACGCGTCGTGCGCGGCGAGCGCCTGCGTGCGTCCCGCGGCCTCGCCCGCGGCGATTCCAGCGGCCTCGCCCTCGGCGAATCCCGCAGCCCGCCCCTCCGCGTGACCCTGCGCCTTCGCCTCGGCGCGCGCCTTCTCGGTGTCGGCGCGCGCGGCGGCCACGATGCGCGCGGCCTCCGCCTTCGCCTCGCGCAGCGCCAGTTCGGCGCCGGCGCGGAGATCGCCGAGGTCGAACGCGCCGCCCGTCGCGATGCGCGCGTTCGGAGTGGACTGCTTCAGGACGGCCATGTTCGGGGTTCCTTCGTTCCGACGGTTCGACTGCCGCGCCGACGGCTCACACCACCACGTCCTGCGCCCCGCCGCGGCCCGAGATGATGATCTCGCCCGCTTCCTCGAGGCGGCGCACGATGTCGACGATGCGCTGCTGCGCGGCCTCGACGTCGCTGATGCGCACCGGACCCATGAACTCCATGTCCTCGCGGATCGACTCGGCGGCGCGCGACGACATGTTGGCGAGGATCTTGTTCTTGAGCGCCTCCGACGCCGTCTTGAGCGCGAGGCACAGCTCGTCGTTCTCGACTTCCTTGAGCACCGCCTGGATGCCCTTGTCGTTGACGTTGTTGATGTCCTCGAAGACGAACATGCGGCGGCGGATCTCCTCGACGAGGTCGGGATCCTCGCTCTCGACGCCCTGCATGATGGTGCGCTCGGTCGAGCGGTCGACGAGGTTGAGGATCTCGGCGACGGTCTCGACGCCGCCGACCTTCTCGCTCGAGGTTCCGATCATGTTCGACAGCCTGCTCTCGAGCGCGGCCTCGACCTCGCGGATCACCTCGGGGTTCGTCTGCTCCATGTTCGCGACGCGCCGCACGACCTCGATCTGCTTCGCCGGCGGAAGGCCGATCAGGATCTCGCTCGCCTTGTGGTGCGGCAGGTGCGAGACGATCAGCGCGATCGTCTGCGGATGCTCCTCCTGGATGAAGGTCAGGAGATTCTCGCTCTCCGCCTTCTGGAGGAAGGCGAAGGGCGTCTTCTGGACCTGCGTCTGGATCTGCTGGATGACCTTGTCGGCGGTCTTCGGGTCGAGCGAGTTCTTCAGGAGGTTGCGCGCGTAGTCGAGGCCGCCCTCGCGCACGTAGCCCTGCGCCATCGCGAGCGAGTAGAACTCGCTGATCACCTGCTGACCGAGGTCCTTCGGCACGTCGCCGAGCGCGGCGAGCGCGCGCGTGACCTCCTCGACCTGCTCCGTCGGCATCTCCTTGAGGATCGAGCCCGCGCTGTCCGCATCGAGGAGGAGCAGAAGGATCGCGCTCTTGAGCGTGCCGTCGAGCTCGTCGACGGACTTCGGAAGCTTCATGCCGGGTCGGTAGGCCATCGTGCGGATCCTCTTGCGGGAAGGCCTCCTCCGGAGGTCCCTCGATCAGGTGACGGTCAGGCGCTCGCGCGCATCCAGCGGCGCAGGATTCCCGAGAGTTCCGACGGGTCGCGCTGCGCCATCTCGTTGAGCTGCTCGAGCATCTGCGCCCGGCGCAGGCTGTCGTCGTCGAGCTCCATGCCCTCGAGGGCCGGAGTCGCCTCGTCGGCCTCGCCGACGATCTCGGCGTCGTCCGACTCGAGCTTCGGCGGGACGCCGGCCAGCTCCTCCGCGCTCGGGAGTTCCTCGCGCGCCGAGGCGCGGCGCGCGATGTTGAACATGAAGAAGAGGCTCACGATCGCGAGCGCGCCGAGGCCGATCGGCTTGACGAGGCCGCCCGCACCGCCCGTCCCCCCGCCGCCCGAACCGAGCACGATCTCGCCGATGCCCGCGCCGATCGAGGCCTGCGCCGGCGACGACTCGAAGTCGTAGAACCAGCTCACCTCGACCGCGCCCTTCTTCGCGCCCTCGACCGCGTCGGTCGCGGCGAGCGGCTCGATGAGCTTCCGGATGCGCGCGATCTCCTCGTCGCGCACGGTGGCCACGGCCGCCTCGTCGGGCGCCTTCTCGGCCTCGCCCTCGGCGGCGGGGTTCTTGAGACGCCACACCTTGACGAAGTAGCTCCACGGGATGCTCACGCCGACGTCGATCTTCGTGGCGTAGCCCGTGTTGTCCTTCTCGACGATCTCGCTTCCGGGGACGACCGGCATGTAGCGGCTCTCGGTGCGCTCGTTCGAACTCTGCGAGCCGCCGCCCGACGTCGACACGACCGAGAGCCCCGTGTTCGGCACGACGCCGGGCTCGCGCGACGGCGCGGCGCCCTTCATCTCGGAGACCATGCTCGACTCGCTCGTCGGCACGCTCGTCCCCTCGCCGAACTCGGTGCGCTTCTCGGTGCGCTGCTTGGTCACGACCTGCGGATTCACCGCGATGAGGACGCCCTCGATCGCCGCGAGCAGGGTCGCGATGCGGCCCTGCACGGCGTCGGCGATCTTGAGCGCCTGATCGAGGTTCTCGCCGGTCGCGCCCGCGCGAGCGAAGCTCGTGCGGTAGTTGCGGAGCCCGTCGGTGATCGACACCGCCTCGGGCTTCAGGCCCGACTGCGTGCCCGCCACCATCGAGGCAATCGCGTCGATCTGCTCCTCGGTCAGCGCGCCGGTG
>JBIIYI010000150.1:0-6714 GCA_044346895.1 Phycisphaerales bacterium | reverse complement strand
GCGCGGAGCGCGGTGCGTGCGTCGAGTGCGGAGCGCGGTGCGTGCGTCGAGTGCGGAGCGCGGTGCGTGCGTCGAGTGCGGAGCGCGGTGCGTGCGTCGAGCGCGGAGCGCGGTGCGTGCGTCGAGCGCGGGAAGGCAGCGCCGGCGTCGGCCGACGTGTCGTGCGGCATCACGTCCGGACATCCGGTGACGGGACAGCGCGGAACACGCCGAAGTCGCAGGAGCCTCGCGGCACGCGCGACCCCGCCCGCTCAGGCGTGGATCGCGCGGCCTTCGGTCGCGAGCGCGGCCTCGTGAAGCGCCTCGTGCATCGTCGGGTGCGCGTGCACGGTCGAGATCACGTCCTCGATGGTCGCCTCGACGCGGCGCGCAAGACCCATCTCGCCGATGAGTTCCGACGCGTCCTCGCCGATGATGTGCGCGCCGAGGATCTCGCCGTACGGCTCGCTCACGATGATCTTGACGAGACCTTCGGTCGCGCCGACCGCGATCGCCTTGCCGTGGCCCTTGAACGCGTACTTGCCGACCTTGTACTTGAGGCCCTTCTCCTTCGCCTGCTTCTCCGTCATGCCGACCGACGCGATCTGCGGGTTGCAGTACGTGCAGCCGGGAATCGACGCGTAGTCGACGCCAAGCGTGTGGTGGCCCATGAAGCGCTCGACGCACGCCACGGCCTCCTCGCTCGCGATGTGCGCGAGCCACGGGGCGCCGATGCAGTCGCCGATCGCGTAGACGCCGGGGATCGACGTCTGGTACGTCGGTTCCTTCTTGTCCTTGTAGTCGGTCCAGATGTGGTTCTTCTCGATCTTGAGGCCGAGCTTCTCGTCGAAGAGGCCTTCGTAGCGGCCCTTCACGCCGATCGCGACGAGGACGCACTCGGCCTCGATCGTCTCGGTCTTCGTCTTGTCGGCGGCCTGCGCGAGGGTGACCTTCGCGCCGGACGCCGTCTTGTCGATCGCGGTCGTCATCGTGCCGACCTTGAACTCCATGCCCTGCTTCGTGAACGCGCGCAGCGCGGCGGCCGAGATGTCCTCGTCCTCGTTCGGCAGGATCCGGTCGAGCATCTCGACGACGGTCACCTTCGTGCCGAACGCGTTGAAGAAGTACGCGAACTCCATGCCGATCGCGCCCGAGCCGATGATGACCATCGACTTCGGCTGCTTGGCGATGGTGAGCGCGTCGTAGCTCGAGAGGATCGTCTTGCCGTCCGACTTCGCGAAGGGCAGTTCGTTCGGCGCGGCGCCGGTCGCGATCATCACGCGATCCGCCGTGATTTCCTGCGTCTTCTCGCCACCCGTGCCGTGGTAGTAGTCGCTGTCCGCCTTCGAAACCTGCACGCGGCAGGGGCCCGCCGAGGTCTTGCCCGAAAGCACCTTCGCGTGACCCTCGACGTGATCGATCTTGTTCTTCTTGAAGAGGAACGCGATGCCGCCGTTGAGCGTGCCCGTGATCGAGCGCGAACGGCCGATCACCTTCGCCCAGTCGACCTTCACCGAGGCCGGATCGATGTCGAAGCCCCAGTCCTTGCCGTGGCGGATCGCCTCCATGTACAGCTCGGCGTTGTGGAGGAGCGCCTTCGTCGGGATGCAGCCCCAGTTGAGGCAGACGCCGCCGAGCTTGCCGCGCTCGATGCAGCAGACCTTGAGGCCCATCTGGGCCGCCCGGATCGCGCCGACGTATCCGCCGGGGCCGCCGCCGATGACGAGGAGGTCGTAGTGCTTGGTGTCCGCCATGGTGATTCGTCTCCGGGAAGGCGCCGTGGGCGCGGGTCGCGTGCGGGGCGCCGTCGAGAGGTCCGGCGCGAAGGGCGGGAGAATAGCGGCTCGCTCGCTCGCGCCGCCCGGCGAACCGTCCGCATCCGTCCGAGAACGGCCGACGGCGATCGGGGCATCGTCGGTCTCGAGGATGGGCCCTTCGGCGGATCGGCGGATCGGCCGATCGGATCGAGATGCGATGCGCGCGACCGCGTCGGCTGCGCGAAGGCGATCGATGCCCGGTGAGCCGCGCGGGCCAGCCCGTTCCCGGAACCTGATAGCATCGACTTCCGCGCCCTCGTGCGCCCCGAGGTCGGCCCCGCATGCGCATCGCGATCGTCAGCGACATCCACGCGAACCTCGCCGCCTTCGAGGCGGTCCTCCGTCACGCGAAGTCGGTCGGCTACGACAGGATGGTCTGCCTCGGCGACGTGATCGGCTACGGCCCCGATCCGGTCGAGTGCATCGACCTCGTGCGCGAGCACTGCGAGTGGTCGCTGCTCGGGAACCACGATTTCGCGGCCCTCTACGAGCCCACGAACTTCAACGCCGCCGCGCGCGACGCCGTCTTCTGGACGCGCGCGCAGACGATCGAGCAGGGCTGGATGAAGCGGCGGTTCTGCGAGGAGCGCGGTCTCGCGATCCCGACGCAGCGGACGAGCACCGCGAAGAGCGCGTCGGTCCCGCCGTGCATCGTCGGGCTCTACCGCTACGAGCTCACCGAGGGCGGCAACGCGATCTACCGCTCGCACAACGCGGGATCGCGCTTCGAGGGACCGGGCACGATCCCGCTGGCCGAGCCCGCCGAGGCGCTCATTCCCTGCGGTTTCGAGGAGTTCCTGATCCGCTACGCGAGCGGCGAGCTCGAGCGCGTCGCGGGCGCGCACGACGCCGCGCTCTTCAACGCGTGGGCCGCGTCGCCGCGGCACGCGCCGAAGGCGCAGTTCGACCTCAAGGCGCACGGCGAGGATCCGCGCTGGAAGGAGCTGCTCGCTGAGCATCTCGCGCGCGTCGACTTCATGTTCTCGATCTCGCCGCGCCAGATCCTGCTCGACCGCTACATCTGCGTGCACGCCTCGCCGTCGCGCCCCGTCAACGAGTACCTCTTCCCCGATGACGTGGTGCAGGGCGAGCGCAAGCTCCGGCGCAACTTCTCGCAGCTCCGCCTGCCCGACGCCTCCGGCTCCGAGCGGCCTGCGAGCGCGATCGTCGGTCACACGCACTGCCCGGGCTTCATCCTCGAGGACGTCGACCGGATCGGACAGAAGGTGCGCGCCGCCGAGGCGCAGTCGGCGAGCGGCGGAAGCCTCGTCCAGGAGGACGACGCCGAGATCCGCTACGACTGGATGCCTTTCGACGCGGAGCTCAGCGAGTGGGCGGTCACCGAGCGCGAGATGACGCCCGGCGCCCGCTTCATCCTCAACCCGGGTTCGGTCGGCCAGCCGCGCGACCACGATCCGCGCTCTTCCTACGTGATCCTCGAGGAAGGCGCCGCCGGCGCGCCCGACCGCTTCACGTTCCACCGCGTCGAGTACGACATCCGGCGCACGCAGGAGCGCATCCAGGACCGCATCGCGCGCGGAGCCCCGCTGAAGGACTGGCTCTGGCAGCGGCTCGAGAAGGGCGAGTAGGCCCGCCGAATCCGCGCGCAGGAGGCTCGTCCGCGAGGTCCGGGCGGTCGGATACGCTCCGTCCCCCGGGCGGCGATCTCCGTCGCCGGGTGCCCGGACTCCAACCGAACCACACATGTCACCGTTCCTCAAGCGATTTCTCATCACATCCGCACTCGCGATCGTCGTGATTCTCGTCGGGACGATCGTCGCGCAAGGCTCCGGCCGTCGCGCGAAGGACGCATCGCAGACCGAGAGCGAGACCTCGACGGGATCGGCGGTCGAACCCGCAGGCACGCCGGACACCGCCGCGACCACGGCGTCGACCACGACGTCGAACACGGCGTCGACCACGGCATCGACCACCGGTTCCGACAGCGCGAAGCCCGCCGGAAACGGCTCGGACGCGGCCGCACCCGCCGCACCCGCCATCTCCGCCCCGACGCTCTCCGCGCGCCCGCCCGCGGGCATGACTCCGCCCGAGGCGCCGCAGGAACTCGGATCGCTCGATCCGCAGGTCGCCCCCGCGCGCTTCACCTTCGCCCGAAACGGTGCCGGCATCGACCGCATCGTCGCGGCCGACATCTGGAAGACCGTGCAGGATGCCGATCAGGCGCGCCGCGCGCGCGCGAAGGGCGACCTCTCCGAACTGCCCGACGACGCGCAGCGCTACGTGCTCGCGCAGTCGTCGCGGTACGGCGACGTCGCGCTACCGGTGCTCGCGGCGCGCGTCCTCGAGATCGACGGCGCGTCGATCTCGCTCTTCGACGCGGTCTGGGCCGAGACGGCGCCGGGCGCGTTCGTCACCGAGATCGTCGACGCGCAGGGCGCGGTCGTCGCGCGCATCACCCGGACCTTCCGCGTCGGTCCGACCGGCTTCGACGTCGCGCTCGAGCAGCGGTTCACGAACCTCGGCGGCGCGGCGATGCGCGTGCGGCTCCTGCAGAACGGCCCCGGCGACCGTCCCTACGATCCGGCCACGCTGACCGAGGTGCGCCGCTACCACTTCGGCTACCTCTATCCCGAGTCGCGCGATCCCTCGCGCTCGATCGTCAGCGCGAACGGCCAGCTCTACGACCGCAGCGAGTTCTCCGCGCAGGTCGCCGAGGACGATCCGGTCGTGTGGCCGAACCCGTCGTCGACGGAGGGCGGCCTCACGCTCTCGTGGTTCGGCAGCACCGATCGCTACTTCGCGCTCGCCGTCCACGCGCCCTACGCGCCGCCGTCGGTCGCGTCGAAGGCGCTCGAGAGCGTCGCCGAGATCAGCGCGTTCTCGAACGGCGCCGGCAGCACCGGCGAAGTCCTCTTCACGTCGCTCTGGAGCCCGAAGGCCGAGGTCGCGCCCGGCGCGTCGGCCTCGTTCGACATCGGCATCTACGCCGGACCGCTCGACCGCAAGATCCTCGCGACCGCCGAGCCGATGTCGGCGCTCAACATGCGCGCGCTCGTCGTCTACCTGATGAGCGGCTGCTGCTCGTGGTGCACCTTCGCGTGGCTCGCCGACGGCATGCTGTGGTTCCTGTCGTTCCTCCACTCCTACGTGGTGTTCGACTGGGGCCTCGCGATCATCGCGCTCGTGGTCGTCGTGCGCGTCGTGCTGCATCCGTGGCAGAAGAAGTCGCAGATCTCGATGCAGCGCTTCTCGCGCGGCATGTCGGCGCTCAAGCCCGAGCTCGACCAGCTCCAGAAGAAGTTCAAGGACGACCCGGCGCGCATGCAGCAGGAGCAGTGGCGGCTCTTCAAGGAGCGCGGCGTCAGCCCCGCCGGCTGCGTCGGCGGCATGCTCCCGACCTTCGCGCAGATGCCGATCTGGATGGCGCTCTACGCGATGCTCTTCTTCGCGTTCGAACTGCGCCAGCAGCCCGCGTTCTTCGGCGTCTTCCAGCAGTTCGGCGGCTGGCTCTTCCTCGCCGACCTCGCGGAGCCGGACCGCTTCCTCTCGTTCGCGCCGATCGACCTCTACCTCTTCAAGCTGTCGTCGCTGAACCTGCTGCCCATCCTGATGGGCGTCGTCTTCTACCTGCAGCAGCAGTACATGGCGCCGCCGATGGCGCCCAACATGACCGAGGACCAGATCGCGCAGCAGAAGATGATGAAGTGGATGATGGTCATCATGTTCCCGCTGATGACCTACGCCGCGCCGAGCGGACTGACGCTCTACATCCTCACGTCGACCTGCATCGGCATCGTCGAGAGCCGCAGCATCAAGAAGCAGGTCGATGCGATGGATCTCCTGGCGAAGCCCGATCCCAAGGCGAAGAAGGGCATCATCGCGACCGCGATCGAGCAGGCGCTCGAGCGCGCGCAGCAGAAGCAGGCCGCCGGCGGAGACAAGCGGCGCTTCAAGGAGCGCTGACCGGTGGAGCCCGCGTCCGCCGCGAACGCCGCCCGGACGACGCCGCGCGAGACGATCCTCGCGGTCGCGTCGCCTCCGGGGCGGGGCGTGCGCGCGATCGTGCGCGCGAGCGGGCCGGCCGTGCGCGCGATGGTGGAGCGCGTGCTTCTCGAAGATGGACGCGCGGACGGCATGCGCGCGGCGGAGCGACGCCCGATTCTCGCGGCGCGCGGCGTGCGACCGCTGCGCGCGCGGACGCGCCTCGGCGAGGTGCCCGTCATCGCCTCGTGGCTGCCCGGTCCGGCGACCTTCACCGGCGAGGATGCGCTCGAACTCTCGTGCGTCGCTGCACCGGCGCTCGTCCACGCGCTCGAGGACGCGCTGCTTTCCGCGGCGGAGGCGTCGGGCGCCTCGGGCGCCTCGGGCGTATCCTGCGCACGACGCGCGCGGCCGGGCGAGTTCGCCTTCCGCGCGCATCTCGCGGGTCGGCTTTCGATCGAAGGCGCCGAGGCGATCGCCGCGCGCATCGCGGCGACGGCGGATGCGGAACTCGTCGCGGCCGACGCGGTCGCGGACGGGACGTACGGACGGCGCGCCGCGGAACTCGTCGCGCGCAACGCCGAACTCCTCGCGCTCGTCGAGGCCGGCATCGACTTCACCGACCAGGAGGATGTGGTCGCGATCGAGGCCGCGGAGCTCGCGCGGCGCACCGCGCTCGTCGCGGACGACGTGCGCGCCCTCCGTGGCGGCGGAGCGTCGATGGCGGCGGATCCGCAGGCGCTCGTCGTCCTCGCGGGAGCGCCGAATGCGGGCAAGAGCTCGCTCTTCAACGCGCTCCTCGGTCGGACGCGCACGGTCGTGAGCGCGACGGCCGGCTCGACGCGCGATGCGATCCGCGAGCGGCTCCGGCTCGGCCTCGGCCTCGAGGCGGATCTCGTCGATCTCGCCGGGCTCGATGCGGAAGCGTGCCTCGGTGGCGGCGCGTCCTCGGCCGCCTCCGGCATCGCCGACGCGA
>JBIIYI010000149.1:0-6798 GCA_044346895.1 Phycisphaerales bacterium | reverse complement strand
TCGAGAATCCGTCGGCGATCTCGATCGCGCCGATGCCGCGCGGGTTGACGCGCGCCTCGTTCGCGATCGCGCCCACGAGATCGGCGGGCCGCATGCCCATCCGCCTGCCCGCCGCGATGTAGACGCGGACGAGGTCGGCCTCATGACGCTGAGCCGCATGAGGCTGGAAACCGGGACGCTGGTAGTCGTGACGCTGGAAGTCCTGACGGCCGGGCCCGCGTCGATCGCCGCCATGGGCCTCGTCTCCGCGCGCCGGACGATCGTCACGCCCTCCGACGGGCCGCGTGTAGACCGGACGCTCCTCGACCGGCGCCTCGCGCGACGCATCGCGATCGGGTCCGCGGGAGTCGTCGCGTGGCTGCTCGCGTGGGTACTCGCGAGGCATCTCCGCACGCCCATCGCGGCGGGCGCCCGTGCGCGGCGCGAACTCGTCCGCGCGGCGGAATCCGCCGGATGCCGGCTTCGGCCGCGCGAAGCTCTCGTAGGACGGGATGTGCAGGTCGTCCTCGCTTGCAGCCGTCCCGGCGGAAGCCTCGTGCGCGAGCTTCACGGCGGCCGCGGCGACGTCCATCGGATCGAACTCGGCGGCGAGCGACTCGACCACCGTGCGGAACGGATCGAGCTCGCTCGACTCGGCCGCCTCGCCCGGCTCGCGCGCGGCCGCGAGCAGTTCGCGCAGCGCTCCCTTCGTGAGGTCGAGCCGGTGCGCCTTGATGTCGTGCGCGGTCGGCACCATGCCGATCTCGATCTTCGACTTCGTGATCCACTCGATGTTGCGGACGAGCCGGTGCTCGCGCGGCTCGGCGAGCGTGATCGCCACGCCCTCGCGTCCCGCGCGGCCCGTGCGGCCGATGCGGTGCGTATACGCCTCGGGCGAACTCGGCACGTCGAAGTTGACGACGTGCGAGATGTGCTCGATGTCGATGCCGCGCGCGGCGACGTCGGTCGCGACGAGTAGGTCGACCGACGCTGCGCGCGCCTTCTTCATCACGCGATCGCGCTCGGCCTGCGTCATGCCGCCGTGGAGCGCCTCGACCGAATACCCGCGGCCGACGAGCCGCTCCGCGAGTTCCGCCACCTCGAGCCGGGTGCGGCAGAAGACGATCGCAAGCGTGGGCGCCTCGATGTCGAGGACGCGTCCGAGCGCCGCGATCTTGTGGGCGCGCGGCACGATGTAGCAGGTCTGCCTGACCTTCGGCGCGGTGCCCGTCGCCGTCGGATCGCGGGGAATGAGCACGCGCTCGGGCTCGCGCAGGTGACGCTCGGCGATGCCCGCGATGCGCGGCGGAAGCGTCGCCGAGAAGAGCGCGGTCTGCCGCGTCTCGGGGAGCGCCTCGAGGATCAGTTCGAGATCCTCCGCGAAGCCCATGTCGAGCATCTCGTCGGCCTCGTCGAGCACCACCGACATCACGCCCGCGAGCGAGATCGTCTCGCGGCGCATGTGGTCGAGGATGCGGCCCGGCGTCGCCACGACGACGTGCACGCCGCGCCGGAGCGCGATGATCTGACGACGGAAGTCCTGGCCGCCGTAGATCGGCGCGACCGAGATCCCGAGTCCGCGTCCGTAGCGGTGGAACGCCTCGGACACCTGCATCGCGAGTTCGCGCGTCGGCACGAGGACGAGGACGAGCGGCTGGCCGGGCTCGGGCGTCCTTCCGGCGACCCGCTGGAGGAGTGGCAGCGCGAACGCCGCCGTCTTTCCCGTGCCCGTCGCGGCCTGACCGAGGAGATCGCGGCCTTCGAGGAGCGGCCCTGCGGCGGCGCGCTGGATGGGCGTCGGCTCCTCATAGCCGAGCGCCGCGAGTTCGGCGAGGATCTCCGGGCCGAACCCGAGCGCTTCGAAATTGTCCGTCATCGAACGTCCTTCATCCGCGCAGGGTAGCCGAAGCGCGTCACCGACGTCGCGGAGCGTGCGGGACGGCTCCCGCCACGATCGAATCGGCGGCGGCCCGGCGCGGCGACGTCGCCCCGCCGAGCGGTCATCCACCCCAGCGCGCGAGGAGAAGCGAGAGGTCCGACGCACCCACGAGACCGTCGAGGTCGAGGTCCGCGAGAGACGCGTCGGTTCCCCAGAGGCTGAGCATGATCGCGAGATCCGATGCGTCGACGATCCCGTCTCCGTTGATGTCGGGGTCGGCGCTCGGAGGGCAGAGCTCGGGGTATCCGTCTCCGTTCGTATCCGCGCAGTCGGTGCCCGCGCCGTTCCACGGCAGCGCGAGCGCTGCGGCATCGACGTCCGTCACGAGGACGCAGCCTCCGTACGCACAGGTCGAGCCGAGCGCGCGCACGCAGTCGGCCCACTCGGGCTGCGCGCAACCGGTATCCGCGATCGCGAGCGCCGCGCAAAGTTCGCCGACGAAGGCCTCCGCGAGCATGCGCTGCGCGTAGTCGCGGAGGTGCGCGCTGTCGAAGAGGTAGGGCCGCCGGTCGAGCCACATGTACTCCTCCGCGACGATGCGCGGAAGGTTGAGCGCGAGGACGTCGGGATCCTGCATGGCGATCTCGTGCGCGACGCCGGGCATCGCATCGAGGATGGGGAACCCCGCCACAGGCCCGCTCCGGAGATCGCTTGCGAGGATCACCGGGAACTCCGGATCGCCGATCTCCGCCCGAATCCAGCCGATCGTCGCGAGGATGCGCGTGCGCCATTCCTCGAGTCCGATCGAGTACGCCGCATCGTTGGCCCCGAAGTGGAGGACGATCACGGATGGGTCCATCGCGCGAAGGAACGCGCCGCTCGCACCGTGCTCGCCGAGCACGTCCTGAAGGCGCATCCCACCCCGCGCGAACGACTGGACCACCACGCCCCTGTGCGCCCCGACGCTGCGGAAGCGGACGCCCGCGACGTCGGTGCCGGTCTTCCCGGATGCACCGCTCAGGTAGAGCTGCACGTGCCGCCTGTCCGCGAAATCGAGCGCGGGCGTCTGCAGCCAGTGGAAGCTCCCCGCGGGCGCCTTGCGCGGAAGCGCGAGCGATCCCGTCGCCACCGCCGTGGCTCCGGCGCCGGCGATGCTTCCATCGGCGGGCGCGTTCACCCAACGGACCGCGGTGGGGACCTCGCGGGCGACGGCGAGGATCTCGGCTTGGAACGGCCCCTGCGCGTCGAACCACGGCCCGTCGACGAGCTCGGCCTCGGAGGACGCCGACGCATCGTGCAGGAACATCGCGCGGAACGCGCCGAGCGCCGAGCCGTCGTCGTCGAGCAGGCGATGCACGGTGACGCCCGGCGGCACGGCGGATGGAGGCACGGTCGTCGGCACCCTCGCGGAACTCGTCGTGGTGCTCGCCAGCCAGTGCGGCGGCGACTGCATGCCGACGTTGGTGAACAGCATCGACTCGCCCGCCGGTCCGAACACCTTCGCGAATCGCGCATTGAGATGCGGCAGATACGACGAGCCGAATCCGCCGGGCATCGTCTCCTGCGAGTCGCCGAGCACCATCACCCGCACGATCCCGTCGCGTGCCGAATCGAGGAGGTCGCGGAACCTCGCCGCCGACTGGACGCCCACCCGAGGCACCGAGAGGAAGGGCGGCTCGTCACCGGCGCCCGAGGCCGCGCCGCACATCCACACCGCGCAGGCGACCGCCACCGCGCCCATGCGAACGCGCGCACGCGCGAAGGCGCGAACGGGGTTCGTCGGTCGCCCGGAGGACTGGTCGAGCATCACGGTGAAACATAACCCCGCCCTCCCGAAGCGCCACGCGAAACCCGACATTCCGGAGTTCGCGTATCCGGACCCGCGCTCCCAGACGGCCCGATCGGTACGCGACGACGACGCGGGATGGGCGGGTCGGCGCTCGGAGCGCGGAGCCTGCATCCCGGACGTGCGCGGACGTGCGCGGACGTGCGCGGGAGTGTGCGCGAACGCCCACCGATCCGTCCCGCGGGCGGCGCGACGGACTCGCCGTGCGCGGGCGAACGCACGAGCCGACACACGAACGAGCGAACGACGACGGCGGGACGGATGCGCCGCGCGCACCCGCCCCGCCGCGACCTGTCACCCCTCCGCGCTACCGCACGTTGGTCCAGGACTTCGACGCATTGCGGATGAAGCCGCTCGCCGTGCGCGTGAGACCCGACATCAGCCATCCGTGCACGTCGCCCGTACCGCTGTTGCGCAGCACGAGGTCGCCGCGGCCGTCGCCATCGAGATCGGTGGCGTCGATGACGTGCCACTTCGATCCGATCGAGGATGCGATCGTGGCGCTCTCGCGCAGCGTCGCGCCTGACATCAGCCAACCGACCACCTCGCCATGGTTCCGATGGCGCCAGACGAAGTCGCTGCGAAGATCGCCGTCAAGATCGACGACGGCCTCGAGCGCCCACGATCGACCGACCGGCTCGGACGTGGGCACGTGCGCCACCTCGCGCACCACGAGTCCCTGCATGAACCAGACTTCGATGAATCCCGACGGAGTCCGCCAGACGAGTTCCGACGCGCCATCGGCATCGAGATCGCCCGCCCCGAGGAACTTGGAGCGACCCGCCTGCGCGATGAGGCCTGTTTCCGCGCGCACCCCGCCGTCCATGATCCAGGCGTTCACGGCGCCCGATCTCTCGTCGTGGAGCACGAGATCCTCGCGACCGTCGTCGTCGAGGTCGGTCACGGCGACCAGCTTCCAGCGCCCGGCCACCGATCCCGAGATGACCACCGACTCGCGCACGGTGAGTCCGTCGAGGAACCACACCGAGAAGGACCCATCCTTCGAGGCGCGCCAGACCACATCCGGGTTGCGGTCGCCGTCGAGATCGCCCACCGCCTTCGCCGCGCGACCCTTCGGCGCGAGCATCGAGAGCATCCCGGAACTCTCCCGCACGAGCCCCGCCATCGACCAGACGTCGAGCCGACCGTTGCCGCGGTTCGCCCAGAAGATGTCGCCGCGACCATCGCCGTTCGCATCGTTGCCGGCGATGTTCGTGCCGAGCGCGTAGATGCCAGCGCCGCCTTCCTTGGTGACGACGTCCTCGGTCGAGATTCCGACCACGATCCACCCGTCACGCATGCCCTCGCGCTCGATGGCGACGGCGGTCACCACGGTGTCCGCCGACACTTCGGCATCGATGAGCGACGCAGGCATGCCGACGCGCACGAGTTCGCCCACGGCGATGTCGGTCGGGCCGAACGCCGAGTAGATCCCGTCGACCTCGCCCACCCGGCCCTTGAAGGCGACGCGGAAGCCCGAACCAGTGCCCCCGTGGTCCCGATCGCTCGCGATCGCGACGAAGCTCGCGCTCCGCCACCGCGCGAGTTCACCCTCCTCCGCTTCCTCGGCGAGAACGCCGCCCTCGCCGTCGCCCTCGCCACCGCCCTCACCTTCGCCACCACCTTCGCCGCCACCCTCGCCACCGCCCTCACCTTCGCCACCACCTTCGCCCGTTCCGGGCGCGCGACCGCTGAAGTTCCAGTAGACGAAGTCGGTGAAGTCACCCGGATCGGTGCCGGTGCGCGCGACGCGCCATGTCGATCCGGTCTCGAGGTCGTGCACGAAGATCCCCTGCGATGCCGGCACATGCGCGGTGTAGCCGTCGGGGTGCTGCTCGTGGCACCAGGCGATGATGTCCGGGTTGCCGTCCTCGGGGCACGGCAGGAAGATCTCGCGGGTCTCCTTGCCCCACGCGCCCCAGAACGCGAGCCAGCGACCGTCGAAGGCGAGCGCCTCGCCGATGAACGCGAAGCCGGTGCCGGCTTCCTCGCCCGGAACCTGCGAGCCGATCTCGACGAGCGGCGTGAGTTCCGGATCGTTCGCGAACGGCGCGGCGTAGATGCCGCCCATCGTCGGCGACTCCTCGCTGTCGACGCCGAGGAAGACGACCGTGCCTCCGGCCGCCGACGGCGGCGCCGTCGAGCCGAAGTGCACGGCTCCCGACACTCCCTCCGACTGGCCCGGAATCACCGTGCCCGACGAGGCGATCCGCCCGAGCGGCGCGAGCGGCTGGTCGAGATCGCGGAAGAAGATGCCCGTCCCGGCAAGCGCCGTCGAGGGATCCGTGAAGTTGCCCTTCGTCACGACCATGCGGCCGTCGACCGCGGGCGAACCGGGGAACTGGTCGAAGCGCGTCGGCACGTCCATTCCCGGCACCGAGTGCTCGGGGAAGACGGGCTCGCCCGTCTCGGGATCGGTCACCGCGCCGAGCAGGCTCATCGCCGTGACGAGTTCACCGCGGTCGGAGACGTAGATGCCTGCCGTCCCGGCCCGCGACTCGCTGCCATCCTCGAGCGGATACGTCCAGACGGGCCCGTGCACGGCGCGCGTCGCGATGACCTCGCTACCGAGATCGATGCGCGGAATCGACGGAAACTCGTTGAAGCTCGCGAGTTCGCCGTCCTCCGGCGGGGTCGTCGTGTTGTTTGGCTCGGGCACCGTCATGCCGCGCGAGGCGATCGTCTCGATCGGCTGCCCGACCGCGCCGATCCGCCGCGTGAAGACGCCACGCAGGGGCTCGCCGGGTCCGCGGCCCCGCGCGCGGAAGACGACCACGCCGTGGTGGTTGACCGAGGGCTGGTTGAAGCTCGAGAACGCAACGTCGCTTCCGGGAATGAGGTCGCGGCTCGTCGCGATGGCCCGCCAGGGCGTCGACGTCGCCGGACCTCCGGCGAGCGAGGCGGATGTCGCGAGCAGCATGGCGGGAATCCAGAGGGTGGTTCTTTCAGTTCGCATCGGTCGTTCTCCCGACCCGGCAGCCTGATGCGCGTGCGACGGTCCGGGTCGAGCCGCGCGCGGCGTCGCGCATGCGACGGACGTCGACACTAGTCGCGCGCGATCGCGCTTGCCGCCGGGATGCAAGCGCCGAAGCGC
>JBIIYI010000148.1:0-6804 GCA_044346895.1 Phycisphaerales bacterium | reverse complement strand
ACGCGCGCGCTCCGCGACGCGGGCGGCCCTGCGCTGCGCGTCGAGATGGACGGCGGGGTCGGGCCCGAAAGCGCCGCCCAATGCCGCGCGCACGGAGCCGACGTCCTCGTCGCCGCCAGCGCGATCTTCGGGAAGTCCGACTACCGCGCAGCGATCGCGGCGCTGCGTGGCTGAGGCGCGCGGCGCGCCCGAACCGCGCGACGCGCAGGCCCTTCGCCCGCAGTCGTTTTCGCTACACTCCGCCGCGTGGCTGAGACGACCTGGACACAGACGGACCTCGCGCAGACGCCGAAGAAGGGCGTTCCCGAAGGCCTTTGGATGCAGTGCCCCGCCTGCGCGGAGACGCTCTTCAAGAAGGCGGTCGAGTCGAACCTGTGGGTGTGCCCGAAGTGCGAGCACCACATGCGCGTCGGCGCGCGGACGCGCGTCGAGCAGCTGCTCGATCCGGGCACCTTCGAGGAGATCGACTCGCATCTCGTCGCGGTCGACCCGCTGCACTTCGTCGACACCAAGCCCTATCCCGCGCGTCTCGCCGACACCCGTCGCAAGACCGGACAGCGCGACGCGCTCGTCTCGGGCTACGGCTACGTGAAGGGACGTCGCGTCGTGGTCGCCGTGATGGACTTCACCTTCCTCGGCGGCTCGATGGGCTCGGTCGTCGGCGAGAAGATCACGCGCGCGATCGAGGCCGGCCTCGACCACGATCTCCCGGTCGTCACGGTCTCCTGCTCGGGCGGCGCGCGCATGCACGAATCCGGCTTCTCCCTGATGCAGATGGCGAAGACGAGCGCGGCGCTCGCGCGCCTCGACGAGGCGGGGGGGCTCTTCATCTCGGTGCTCGCCGATCCGACGACCGGCGGCGTGACCGCCAGCTTCGCGATGCTCGGCGACGTCATCTTCGCCGAGCCGAGGGCGCTCATCGGATTCGCGGGGCCGCGCGTCATCAAGCAGACGATCCGTCAGGATCTTCCCGAAGGCTTCCAGACCTCGGAGTTCCTGCTCGAGTCGGGGTTCCTCGACCGGATCGTCCACCGCAAGGATCTCCGCTCGGAGATCGCACGCGTGATCGACTATGCCGGCCGGTGACGGCGCACCCGCATCCGCGCGGGAGACCGGCGCCGCGCGCGGCGCGAGTTCGTCGATCAGTTCGCGGCCCAGTTCGTGGCTCGGTTTGTGGTTCAGCCCATCCTCGAAGCCCGACCGCACGACGGTCGCGCTCGCGACCCTCGCAGCGCTTGCGTTCCTGCTCTCGTTTCCACTCGGTCGCGACGTGACCGCGGGCTGGCCGCTTGCGTTCGTCTGGCCCGCGCTTCTGGCGGCGGCGGCGGCGCGCGCCGGGTGCAGGAAGCGCATCGCGTTCGCGGTCGGACCGGCGTTCCTCGGCGCGATCCTCTGGCACGAATGGTGGATGCACGAGGTGACCGCGCTCGGGATGCCGGTGCTCGTCCTCTACCTGACGGCGTGGACGCTTCTCCTCGCCTGGCTTCTCGCGCGTCTCGGCGGCGCGCATGGACTCCGGCTTCCCTGGATCGTCGCGATCCCGACGGCGCTCGTCGCGGTCGAGTTCCTGCGCGGCGACTTCATCTGCACCGGATACGCGTGGTTCTTCGCGGCGCATCCGCTGGTCGAGTGGCGCGAGGTCGCGCAGGTCGCGTCGCTCGGAGGGGGGTGGGCTCTGAGCGCGCTCGCCGGCCTCGTCGCGGGCGGGCTCCTCGACCTCGTCGCCGCGAAGGGCTGGCGCCGACGGCTCTCGCCACTCGTGGCCGCCGCCGCACTCCTCGCGGCGCATCTCTTCGGCGCATCCCGCGTCGCCGCGCTCGACGCGATCGCGGCTGCACCGGCAAAGCCCGGCGACCGGCACGCGCTGCTCGTCCAGACGAACGTGCCCATGTCGAACAAGCTCGCGTGGAGTCCGGAGGATCAGGTCGAGGACTTCCTCGTCGGCGCGCGCCTCACGATCGAGGAGGCGAGGAAGGCCCGGTCCGAGGGCCGTGCGATCGCACTCGCCGCCTGGCCCGAGACGATGCTGCCGGGATTCGGCCTCGAGCCCGAGTCGCTCCGGACGCTCGTCGAGGGGCGCTACTACCCGGGCGACCGCTTCGAGAAGGCGCTCGTCGACCTCTCGAAGGCGATCGACGCGCCGCTTCTCGTCGGAAGCCCCGCGTACGAGGGCCTCCGTGTCGATGGAAACCGCTTCGCGTGGGACCGGCAGTTCAACTCCGCCTACCTCGTGGATGCGGGCGGGGTCCGTGCGCGCACCGACAAGATCTACCTCACGCCCTTCGGCGAGACGATGCCGATCATCTCGCGTTCCGACTGGCTCGAGGCCCAGCTGCTCGCGCTTGGCGCCGCCGGGATGACCTTCGACCTCGAGGCGGCCGACGAGCCGCGGGCGATTCCGGTCGGCGCCGCGCCGGACGGCTTCACGATCGGCGTGCCGATCTGCTTCGAGATCACGATGCCGTGGGCGTCGCGGAGGATCGCCTTCGCGGGCGGGGAACGCGTCGCGTCGGTGCTCCTCAACCTCTCGAACGACGGCTGGTTCGGTCCCTCCGAACTCGGGCGTCGGCAGCATCTGCAGGTCGCCTGCCTCCGCGCGGTCGAACTCGATACGGCCGTGCTCCGCTCGGTGAACACCGGATACAGCGCGTGGATCGACCGGACGGGTCGGGTGCGGGGAATGCTGGGCGCGAACGAAGCCGGCGCGATCGTGGCGCGGATCGAGCCGTCCGAGGGCGTCCCGCTTGCGGCGCGCGTCGGCGATGGAGTCGCCTGGTGCGCGGTCATCCTCGTGGTGGTATCGTTCTTCCTGCGCCGGACCGGGGATCGGTCGACGAACGCGGCGTAAGCGCGCGGGGATCGCGCGGGACACGGCGCTGAACAGGGCACGGAACAGGGCACGGAACAGGGCACGGAATAGGGCACGGAGGCTCCATGAACACGATCACGGGTTCGCCCGCCACTTCGAACGCAACGGTGACCGCGACTCCAGCATGCGCGCGCGCCATTTCCTGCATGCTCGTCGCCACGCTGCTTCTCGGCGCCGGCGGCTGCATGCAGAAGATGGATCCCGCGCAGGCGCGCGCCGAGTTCAGTTCGAAGAATCGATCGATCGCGAACGCGCAGGCGGCGACCGCTCCGGCGCCGACCCTTCCGCCGCTCGGGTCGGGGCCGGTGGAACTTGGCGCTCCTTCCGTCGGATCCGGAGCGCAGGCGCGCGAACGCGAGGCGAGCGAACTCGCGCGCCAGCAGTTGAACGACGCGCAGTCGCTCCTCCGCGCGGCCGCGCGCAGTTCCTGGGCCGCCCTCCGTGCGCACGCGATCGAGGCTGCGGCGTCGAACGCCGCGCTTCTCGCCGAACTCGCGCCCGCGGGCCTCGCGGACGAGAATCGTGGCGTGCGCTTCGTGACGTGCATGGCGATCGCCGCCAATCCGACGAAGGATCTCGAGGTGCTCGTGCAGCCGCTCGTCGCCGACGAGAGCGAGTCGGTCCGCGCCTCGGCGCTGCTCGCCCTCTCGCGCTGTGGGAAGACCGTCGATCCGAGCCCGATCGCGGGCATGGCCTTCTCGAACGATCCCGAGGTCCGCGCGAACGCCTACCTCGTCCTCGGCGAGATGAGAAACCGCTCGGCCGTGCCGCTGATCTACGACTCGCTGACCAAGGGGCTCGAGCTGGTGAATCCGGTCCGCGTCCGTCTGATCGGGCTTGCCGCATCGGAGGCGCTGGTGAAGCTCGGCGAGGCGCGCGAGATCGAGCCGATCCGTGCGGCGCTCTTCGCGCCACCCGAGCAATCCGAGATCACGGTCGTCGCCTGCGGGGCGATCGGGCGCCTGAAGGACGAGGTGGCCCGTCCGATGCTCGAGCGGCTGCTGACGGTCTCGGGAGACGGTCGGCGATCGCCCGAGATCCGGCTTTCCGCCGCGACCGCGCTGATGGAACTCGGCGGCAATCCGAAGCTCGCCGTCGCCGTCGCCCAGGAGTACCTCACGAACGGCGACGCCCGCGTGCGCGCGGTGGTGGCGGTGCTCCTTGGCAAGGCCCGATGCCCGGAGGCGACGACCATCCTGACGAATCTCATCCGCGACACCGACCCGACGGTGCAGGTGGCCGCCGCGGCGGGCCTCGAGGCGATCGAATAGCCCGTTCGGCGAAGGGGTGACGCCGCGCAGCGCCTCCCTCCGATCGTGGCGACCGATATCCAGCCGTTGACACCCTCGCGACCTATCGGTACAACACGCAACCTTCCGCGACGTCCCGAGTTGTCGGGCCGTGAACGAAGTCGGTTCAGAGAGTTCGCACTCAAAGCATGCGGAACCCCCTTCCAGAGGACGGGTTCCCACAACGCGACAGAGGAATCCAGACCGTGCATGTCCTGACCAAGATCTTTGTCGTCCTCGTCGCGCTCCTGACCGTGGCCATCGTGCCCCTCGTCGCGGTCAACGCGACCAACGAGAGCTCGTTCAAGCAGAAGTTCAAGAGCGCCGAGAGCCGCGCCGCCACCGCCGAGTCGATGCTCGCCGGCGAGCGCACCGCGTGGCTCTCGCAGCAGCAGAAGCTCGAGGCCGACCTCCAGTCGGCGAAGGCCGCCGTCGCCGACCTGCAGAAGCAGGTCGATGCGAAGGCCGCCGCCGCGCGCAAGGTCGAGGCCGAGCTCGCCGGCACCAAGGCAGCCGCCGCGTCGATCGCGTCGAGCCTCGAGCTCATCGCGCAGAACGACAAGGCGAAGGGCGAGCTCAACGAGACGCTCGTCAAGGAGCTCCGCGACCTCCGCACCTCCGCGATGGACGCCGAGAAGCGCCTCGTCCAGCTGCAGGAGGCGTTCGACGCCTCGCAGTCGAGCCTCGAGGTCGCCGACGCCGCGCGTCGCGCGCTTCAGGAAGAGGTCAAGCGCCTCTCCGACGAGAAGGATCGCGCCGTCGCGACCATCGCCGAGTACGTGGCCAGCGTCGGTGAGCTCACGAAGGCCCGCGCGGGCGCGGTCGGCGATACGCAGCGCGTCGTCGCCACCCGCAACCTCGCCGCCACCATCATCAACGTCCGCCGCGGCGACACCGCTCCGCTCGCCGAGATCAACGCGGGTTCGCGCGACGGCGTGAAGGCCGGCTGGGTCCTCACCATCGGTGAGGGCAGCACCTTCATCGGAAACCTCCGCATCACCGAGGTCGACGTGAACCGCGCGGTCGGCGTGATCGAGCTCGAAGACGCCGCGGCGCGTGGCGAGGTCAAGGTCGGTCAGCGCGCGATCGCGCGTGCCGGCGAGTGACGCCCGCAACGCAGCCCTACCCGCCAGACTGGAGCAACCATGGCAAAGACCAGCACCAAGGCACGATCGACCGGCGGCGACATGACCGTCTACACCGTGCTTCTTCTCGTGACCGCGCTCGTACTCGTCGGTGGAATCGGGGTCCTCTGGGTCTCGAACGTCGGCCAGCTCGAGGCCGCCGGGCAGTCGGACGGCATGCCCTTCTCGGTGATCCGCTGAGCACACACTGAAGCGCGGACTCGTTCGGACCTCCGATCGAACCCGCCCGATCGTTTCAATCGCAATCACGAGGCGCCGCCCCGGCCGAATCCAGGGCGGCGCTTCTTTGCTCAAACCCGCGAGTCCAAGGTCGTGCTACCCTTGCGACCGCGGCGGAGGGCCGCAAGGGAGATTCCGTGATCCTTCAGAAACTGCTCGGCTGGTTCAGCGTCGACATGGGGATCGACCTCGGCACCTGCAACACGCTCGTGTGCGTGCGGGGCCAGGGCATCGTGCTCAACGAGCCGTCCGTGGTCGCCGTGCGCAAGGGAACCAATCGGGTCCTGAAGAACGGTACGGCCGTCGGCACCGCCGCGAAGGAGATGCTCGGCAAGACTCCCGGCACGATCAGCGCAATCCGTCCCATGAAGGACGGCGTCATCTCCGACTTCGACGTGACCGAGGCGATGCTCGCCTACTTCATCCGGAAGGTGACTGGTCGCAATCGGCTCATCGCGCCGCGCGTCGTCATCGCGGTGCCCTCGGGCATCACCGCCGTCGAGCGCAAGGCCGTCTTCGACAGCGCCGCCCGCGCGGGCGCGCGCGAGGTCTTCCTCCTCGAGGAGCCGATGGCCGCCGCGATGGGCGCGGAGCTTCCCGTCGCGGAGCCGACCGCGAACATGATCGTCGACATCGGCGGTGGAACGACCGACGTGGCCATCATCTCGCTCGGCGGCATGGTCACCTGCGAATCGCTCCGGGTGGCGGGCGACGAGTTCGACGAGGCGATCATCAACCACATGAAGAAGAACTACGGTCTGATGATCGGCGAGCAGACCGCCGAGCGGATCAAGATCGAGATCGGAAGCGTGGCGCCGCTCGACAAGGAACTCACGATGGACGTCCGCGGCCAGAACATGGTCTCGGGACTTCCGCAGAAGGTCGTCGTCGGAAGCGAGGAGATCCGAGAGGCGCTGCTCGAGCCGGTCGGTCAGATCGTCGACACCGTGCTGCGCACGCTCGAGAATGCGGAGGCGGAACTGAGCGCCGATCTCGTCGACAACGGCATCGTCCTCGCGGGCGGTGGCGCGCTCCTGCGCGGCATCGGCAAGGTCATCGAGGAGCGGACGGGGCTTTCGGTCCGCGTCGCCAACGATCCGCTCACCTGCGTCGCGCGCGGAACCTCGATCTACCTCGAGAACCTCGAGGAGTGGAAGTCGACGATGGACAGCGATGTCGACGAGGGCTGATGTCGACGAGGGCTGATGTCGACGAGGGCTGATGTCGACGAGGGCTGATGTCGAGGACGGCTGATGTCGACGACGGCTGATGTCGGCGAGGG
>JBIIYI010000147.1:0-6809 GCA_044346895.1 Phycisphaerales bacterium | reverse complement strand
CATGCGGAAGCCGCAGCGGCCTCCGAGCGCGAACGGTCCCGCGGCGATCGAGCGGCCGAGGCGTTCGCGCGCGGCGCGCATCTCGTCGCCATCGCCGAGCCGCGCGAGCTGCTGGCGCTGCGCGACGATCGCGTTCGCATCGGGAAGGAGGCCTGCGCGCTCGAGGTTCGCGGCGGCGCGCTCGTCGAAGAGGAGTTCGAGCGCCTCGCGCGCGCCGCCCTCGAAGCTCGCGAACAGCGTGCGGTCGATCGGCGCGTCGCCGCAGGTGATGTCGAGGTCGATCTCGGCGCCGGTCGCCACGCCGTCGAGGCGTCCTTCGATCACGACGATCGGCTGCGCATCGGTGCCGGCGACTTCCGGCGCTGCCGGCTTCGCATCGGGCGCGGCGGGCGCCGCGGCCTTCGTCGGCACTCCCTTGCCGACGATGCGCTCGACCACGATGTCGTCGCCCTCGAACGTGATCGTGCCCGCGACTGCCTCGAGCGGATACGGGAACTCCTCGAACGCGCCCGCGCAGTCCTTGAGCCGCAGCGTGCCGCTCGAGCGGAACGGCGCGGGCTTTCCATCCTTCGCGGGCGAACCGCGCTCGAAGCGCGTGTCGACGTCGATCGTCCAGCGCACGATGTTGAAGTCGGAGATCACCTTCACCGCCTGCGCGGGCAGCTGGAGCGTGTCGGGCGCGCCGGGCGCGATCGTCGGGGAGGAGAACGACGGGATCGAGGCCGTCAGCGTGAACGGCGCGACGCGGAGCGCCGACTCGAGCCACGCCTCGCGCTTCTCCCAGTCGAACGGTTCGAGCGCGGTGCGCGGGATCTCGAGCGTGAAGGCGCATTCGAACGGCACCGGGATCACGCGTGCCGATGCGTCGCGCGCACCGAGCTCGCCCTTCAGGTTGCGGAGTTCGACGCGATCGGTGGTCACGCGCAGCGAACCCTCGCGCACGGTCATGCGGGGCGTGCTCCGCATCGGGACCGCGTCGCCGCCGGCGAAGCCGCTCCACGCGGTCGAGAGGCCCTCCTCGCCGAGGAGATCGAGCGGCAGGTCGATGGCGACTCCCTCGACGTCGAGTTCGGCGGAGGGATCGGTGTCGGGCGAGTACCGGAACGTCGCGCGCCGGAGACGCCCGTCGAGCGAGAGGCGGCGCGTCCAGTCGCGCACGACCGTCGGCGCGATCGCGAGTTCATGGTCCTTGACGACGAGATCCTCGACCTCGAGCGCGAGTTCGCGCGTGACGGGCGAGAAGTCGCCGCGGATCGAGCCGATCGCGAGATTTCCGTCGGCGTCGGGCCTGCCGGTGAGGAGGAGGTCGTAGCGCGAGGGGCGGTCGGAATCCTGCCGCAGTTCTCCCCGGAAGCGGAGTTCGCCGAGCGCGCGGTAGCCGCCGGGCGCATCGATACCGTTCTCGACGACGAGTTCGCCGATGGTGACGGCCGGCAGCTCGACCGCCTTCGAGGCGTCGTCGTCCTTCTTGTCGGGCTCCTGCTCGGGGCGGAGGTCGAGGATCGAGAACGCGCCCGATCCGTCGGCGCGCTCGACGAGCCGGAGTTCGACGCGATTCGCGGAAACCGACCCGACGTCGACCGATCCGACGAGGAGCGCCCACGGCGAGAAGCGCACGCGGATCCGGTCGGCGTACGCGAGTTGCCCGGACTCGTCCTTCCAGCCGTCGACACGGACGCGGACGTCCTCGAGGACGAGGGTGTCGATGCCGTCGAGGGCGATGCGCGAGGCGGTGACCGGACCGCCGATCGCCTTCGCGGCGCGCGGCAGGATCAGCCACGCGAGGGTGGACGGTCGCGTGATCCAGAAGCCCGCCGCCACGGCGACGATCGCGAGCGCGATCGACGTGCGCAGGATCGCGCGCGAGAGGCGGCGGCGTCGCGGACGCACGGGCGACGAGGCGGGGGACCGCGCGGACGACGCGGAAGTCGCGGATGCGCGCGCGCCGTCCCGCGCCTTCCCGCGTCGCGGGTTCGGTGACGGCTCCGGGGTCGGATCCGGCGTGGAGGGTGGCTTGCGTTCGTCCGACATCCGAGAGGGCGGGATTCTACGAAATCGCGCGTGTCCGAGCCCGTGGGGGCGCACGTATCATGCCGATCCGAGCCCGGTCGGACGCTTCCGTTGCGTGCCGGATTCCAGCGCTTCGCGCATGCTCCCGCTTCGCGCATTCCCCCGCATCGCGCATTCCCCCGCATCGCGCATTCCCCCGTCCGTCGACCCCGCGCCGATCGCGAGAAATCCGATGCCCGAAGCCTCACACGAAGCCGTACACGAAGCCGCACACGAAGCCTCGCACGAATCCTCCCACGAAGCCTCACACGAAGCCGCACACGAAGCCTCGCACGGGGCCTCGCACGGGGCCTCGCACGGGGCCTCGCACGGGGCCTCGCACGGGGCCTCGCACGAAGCCTCGCACGGGGCCTCACACGGGGCCTCGCACGGGGTCTCGCGCGGGGTTTCCTTCGAGGGACGCTCCGACTCCCCGTCCCAGGCCGCGATCGACGCGCTTCCGTCCGGTCCTGCGGGGACCGCGCTCGTCACCGGCGCCTCGCATCGCGTCGGCCGCGCGATCGCGCTCGAACTCGCGCGCGCGGGCTTCGGACTCGTGCTGACCTACCGCACCCGCGCCGAGGCCTGTGCCGACACCGCGCGGCGCGCCGTCGAGGCGGCGGCCGCGGTGGGAAGGACGATTTCGGTGAACACGGTCGAGCTCGACCTCTCGCAACCGGCGTCGGCCGAGGCGTTCGCGCATCGCCTCGCCGGACGCGGTGGAGCAGGTGCCGCGAAACTCGATCTTCTCGTCCACAACGCGTCGGAATACGTCGCGGCGAGCTTCGGCGCCATCACGCGCGACGCGATCGAGAGCGCGCACCGCGTGGAGGTCGTCTCGCCGCTCCTGATGACGCAGGCCCTGCGCGGCGCGCTCGCGCATTCCCAGCTGCCGGGCGGCGGCGCCGTTGTCTTCTTCAGCGACACCTACGCGCTCGGCCGCGCGCGCGCCGGCTTCACGCCATACATGGTGGCGAAGTCGGCGGTCGAGACGCTCGCGCGCCAGCTCGCGGTCGAACTGGCGCCGTCCGTGCGCGTCCACTGCATCGCGCCCGGCGTCATCCTCTGGCCCGAGGGATTCTCCGATGCGGCGAAGGAGACGATCCTCGCACGCACGCCGCTCGGGCGATCGGGTACGCCCGAGGATGCGGCGCGGCTCGTGCGATTCCTCGCGCTCGAGGCGCCGTTCATGACGGGCGAGACGATCCGCCTCGACGGCGGACGCGCGCTGCGCTGAGGCGCGTTGCGCGCGAAGTCGTCCCGCGCGGGGATGCGCCGCGATCTTCAGTGATCCACCGCAAGGCGCCGCTGCGCGGGCCTTCCGCAGGCCCGGCGCGACCTCGCCTTCGTCGGCGTCGGAAATCCCAGGAAACATGCGGGGAATCACCCCGGCTTCGCCGCCGTGCCGCCGCGGATCTCGCGCAGCACGGGCTCGATGCGCGCCCGCTGCGCCGCGCCGCCGAAGAGGGCGTCGAGCGCCTCGAGTTCGCTGGCGGCGCGCGCCTCGTCGCCCGCGCGGAGGAAGGCGAGCGCGGCCTCGGCGCGGATGTACGGGTCGGCGGGCTGCGCGCGGATCGCCGCATCCCATGCGGCCGCCGCCTGCGCCATTTCGCCTGCTTCCACGAGCGCGAGCGCGAACTGCTGCGCGATCGCGGCCTTCGCGCGTTCGGACGCGGACAGCGCGGAGAGGAGTCGCGCCGCGTCGCGCGGGCGCGCATTCGCGCGCAGCGCCTTCGCGAGGATCAGCCGCATCTCGAGGAGATCGCGATCGAGCGCGAGCGCGCGTTCGGCGGCAGCAAGCGCGGTGGCGGCCTCGCCGCGCGCCAGCGCGACTTCGGCGCGAAGCCCGGCGCTCCAGGCGGCGTCGGGCGCGAGCCGCTCGTGGCGCTCGACGAATGCGTCGATGCGCGGATCGCGTGCGTCGCGCGCGAGCGCCGAGAGCGCCGCCGGCAGGAGCGTCGCGGTGTCGTCCGGCGATGCGGCGAGCGCCGCGTCGTAGAGCCGCTGCGCCTCGTCGCGCCGCCCGACGCGGTCGGCGAGCATCGCGGCGAAGCGTCTCGTCTCGGGGGAGGGCGGCGTGGAGCCCGTCGCCGCCGCGTCGGCTGCGTCGGCCGCGAGCGCCGCCTCGTCGGCGGCTTCGGAGAGAAGCGCCGCCCGCGCGTCGGCCGTGAGGGACTCGTCGAGTTCGGCCCGCGCGAAGTAGGCGCGCGCCGCGTACTCGTGCGCGGCCCGCGCGAGCGCAGGGTCGTCGCGCGTCTCGGACGCGAGCCTTCGGGCGACGATCTCCGCTTCGCGCGTCCGGTTCGCGCCGATGTAGGTCTCGATCGCGCGGGTCGCGTCGTCGAAGGTCGCACGCGAGAGCGCTCGGTCGCCCGTCGATCCCGTGCCGGCGGGCGTTTCTCCGGCCGTGCGCGCCGGGCGATCGGGGCCGGAATCGCCGCAGCCGGCGAGCATTCCCGCCACGAGCATCCCCGCGACCACGCGACCGCGGGCGGCGGTCGGGGGGAGTCGGAGGCTGTCGGGCGTGACGCGGAGCATCGCCGCACTCTATCCGCGGGAAGGATCGTTTCCACGTGGTTCCCGCACGGCCCGCGCGGAGGTGGCACAGGTAGAATCGCGCCCCCATGCTTGCAGGCTCGTCTTCAGGTTCGTCCTCCGCTCCAGCGTCAACCACGCCTTCGACCGCGCCGTCGTCGGCGCAGGGAGAACTCCCGAAGGCCTACGTGCCGTCGGAGGCGGAGGGGGCCGTCCACGCGCGCTGGGACGCGGCCCGCTGCTTCCACGCCGATCCTTCGACGCCGGGCGAGACGTACGCGATCTTCATCCCGCCGCCGAACGTGACAGCCGCGCTCCACCTCGGTCACGCGTTCAACAACTCGCTGCAGGATCTCCTGACGCGCTACCACCGCATGCAGGGCGCGAACACGCTCTGGATGCCAGGCACCGATCACGCGGGCATCGCCACGCAGACCGTCGTCGAGAAGCGGCTCATGCTTCAGGGGAAGAAGCGCACCGACTTCACGCGCGAGGCCTTCGTCGAGAAGGTGCAGGAGTGGAAGGACGAGTACGAGGCGACGATTCTCGGGCAGTTGAAGGGGATGGGCTGCTCGTGCGACTTCGAGCGCACGCGCTTCACGATGGATGAAACGTGCGCGACGGCCGTTCGTTTCGCGTTCTTCACGCTCTTCAAGGATGGCCTCGTCTACCGCGGCAAGCGGCTCGTCAATTGGGATCCCGTCACGCAGACCGCGCTCGCCGACGACGAGGTCGAGATGGAGGAAGTCGACGGCAGCTTCTGGTACCTGAAGTACCCGCTCGCCGATGGATCGGGCCACATCACCGTCGCGACGACGCGCCCCGAGACGATGCTCGGCGATACCGCGGTTGCCGTGAATCCGAAGGATCCGCGCGCGGCTGCGTTGCGCGGCAGGAAGCTGCGTCTGCCGATTGTTGGGCGCGAGATTCCGATCGTGGAAGACGACTACGTCGTGATGCCTGCGTCGCTCGGCGGAGACCCCGCCGATCCGAAGGCGCAGTTCGCGACGGGTTTCCTGAAGGTCACGCCCGCGCACGACCAGAACGACTGGGACATCGGCCAGCGTCACGCGCTCGCCGCGGTCAACGTGATGGCACCCGACGGCTCGATCAGCGATCGCCACGGATGGCTCGATGTTTCCGCGGAAGCGAAGCAGTTCGTCGGGCTTTCGCGCGAGGAAGCGCGCAAGGGAATCGTCGCGTGGTTCAAGCAGAACGGCCTCCTCGAGGAGGTGAAGCCGTATCGCCACGCGGTCGGGCACTCGTATCGCTCGCACGTGCCGGTCGAGCCGTATCTCTCCGACCAGTGGTACGTGCGCGTGACCGACGATCGGTTGCGCGGCACGGCGCTGCGCGCGATGGCGAAGGATCAGGTGGAAGGCGCGCTTGAGGCGTCGGTCGCGAACGGACCCGCGATGGCGGGCGACGGCGAGCTGCGCTTCTTCCCCGCGCGCTACGCGAAGAACTTCCAGATGTGGCATGAGAACATCCGCGACTGGTGCATCTCGCGCCAGTTGTGGTGGGGGCACCGCATTCCGGTGTGGACGAAGCGCGGCGAGGCGTCGATGCTCGCATCGTGCATGGGCGCGCTGGCGTCGCTCGATCATGCGCGCGCGGTCGTGCGCGCGGCGCGCGTCGTCGACGGCGCGGAGGTCGCGCTCTCCGCGCTGCCCGCGGCTTCGGGCGAGCACGATCTGCACGTCTGCCTTCTCGACGATGCGCTAGGGGGCATGCTCGAGTCGTTGGGCTTCAAGCGCGATCCCGACGTGCTCGACACGTGGTTCTCGTCCGCGCTCTGGCCGCTCTCGACGCTCGGCTGGCCTGACCCATCGAAGTGGCCCGAGATGGCGGGGCTTCTCGAGCGCTACAACCCGAGTTCGGTGCTCTGCACCGCGCGCGAGATCATCACGCTGTGGGTCTCGCGCATGGTGATGTTCAATCGCTACTTCCTCGGGCGACTGCCGTTCAGGCACGTCTTCATCCACGCGATGATCCAGGACGGCCACGGCCAGAAGATGTCGAAATCGCTTGGAAACGGCGTCGATCCGCGCGACATCATCCATTCGCACGGCTCCGATGCGATGCGCTTCACGCTCGTTTCGATGGCGACGAACACGCAGGACGTGCGCCTGCCGGTCGACATGGTTTGCCCGCACACGAGTGAGACGTTCACGCCGAAGTGGATCACGACGAGCGCGGGCTACACCGTCGCCGATGCGATTCAG
>JBIIYI010000146.1:0-6860 GCA_044346895.1 Phycisphaerales bacterium | reverse complement strand
CGGTCGACGCGTGGTCGTGCGTCCTCCGCGCGCTCGACGAGACCGGCAGCGTGCGCTGCACCGACGCGGGCGGCGCGCGCACCTACGAGATCCGCGGAGCCCGGCTCGAGGGTTCGACGCTCCTTCCGCGCGGCGGTTCGGCGATCGAACTCCTCGAGTACGAGCGTGGCGTCGTCACCAAGCGGGCGAGCGTCGCCACCGCCACCTTCGCCGCCGAGGCGCGGCCGCGCGGCGCCGGCGTGCGCTTCGAACTGCTCGCCCGCGCCGACACCGTCGCAGACCTCCGCGGTCTCGGATCGGGCCGCTGGCCGCCGCGCATCGTCGGGCTCTCGGTCGAGGCATGCCCGCCGCGCGACCGCTCGGGCAACGCGCTCGCGTCGATCGTGGGCGAGGCCCGCGACCATCCCGCGTTCGCCGAGGGGCCTGCGGCGCAGGCGCTCGCGGCGGCCCGCACGGCCGGGAACCGCGCGGAATACGAGGTGCGCGACGTCCGCGCCGACATCGTCGCCCGCATCGTCCAGCGGATCAACCAGTCGCTCTCCGCTCCGATGATGCTCCTCCTCGGCGCGGTGCTCGCCGTGCGCCTGCGCGGGGCGAATCCACTCCAGATCTACCTGCTCGCGTTCCTGCCCTCGATCGGCAACATCCTCCTCATCTCGGGTGGCGAGCAGATGCTGAAGGAGGGCACCAGCGTCCTCGGCATCGTCGTCGCCTCGGCCGGGAACGTCGCCACCGCCGGCATCGTCCTCGACAGCCTCCGAAGGATCGCGAGGAACTGATGCCGCTGCTCGACCGCTGGATCGCCCTCCGCTACCTCGCGAACTTCGTGCTGATCTTCACGGTGATGACGGTGTTCGTCATCTCGACCAACACGATCATCGAGCTCGATGCCTACGTGAAGGCGTGCGACCGTGCGGTCGAGAGCGGCGCGTACCGCTCGATGTGGACCGCGATGCCGGCTGCAATCCTCGACTTCAACCTGCCGCGCATCTTCCAGTTCTACGCGTATCTCCTCGGACTCTGCTGCATCGCCGCGGCGGGCTTCACCCTTGCGCAGATGGTGCGCACGCGCGAACTCGTCGCCATGCTGGCGGCGGGAATCAGCCTCTGGCGCGTCGGTCTCGTGATGCTCGTGGTCGCGGTCGGCCTCAATCTCCTGCAGTTCGTGAACGGCGAGTTCCTGCTGCCGCGGCTCGCGCCGCTCCTCGTCCGCGAGCAGTCGGCGATCCTGCAGGCGTCGGCCGACCGATTTCCGGTCAAGATCGTGCAGGATGGCGCGGGGAAGCTCGTCCTCGGCCTCGCCTTCGATCCGAAGGACGAGCGCATGTACGGGCTGCTCGTCCTCGAGCGCGACGACAAGGGCGCCGCGGTCCGCCGCATCGAGGCGCGCGAGGCGACGTGGAACTCCGAGCGCGGCGGCTGGGACCTCGTCGAGGGGATCGCGGCCGGACGCAGCGCGCCCGGCTCGGGCGATGGCCGCGAGGTGCGGATCGACCGGCGCGAGCCGATCGACTTCATCGAGACCGACGTCAGTCCGAAGGCGATCCTCGCGCGGCGCTTCCGCGGCTTCGCGCAACTGCTGTCGACGGCGCAGATCTCCGGACTCGCGCGCGAGGGCGGCATCGACGACGGTTCCGCGACGCGGCTCGTCGGCCAGCGCTTCGCGGGCGCGCTCGTCAACCTCCTCATGCTTGTCATCGCGCTGCCGTTCTTCCTCGTGCGCGAGCCTCGGAAGATGCTGCAGCCGAGCGTCTTCTGCGCGGCGATCGCCGTGCCGGGCCTGCTCGGCAGCCTGCTCCTGATGGCGGTCGCGCTGCCTGGGATCCCGGCCGCGGTCGGCGTGTTCCTGCCGGTCGCGCTGCTCCTACCGGTCGCCGCGTGGAGGATGGGCGCGCTGCGGACGTGACGTGCGCGCGCGTGCGCCTCAGCCGCCGCCCGGCGATGGCCCGCGGGTCGGGAGATCGAACGCGCGGTCGAAGATCGTGACTCCTTCGAGCGAGGAAAGTTCGCGTGCCAGGGCATCCATGAGCAGCCGTTCCTGGCTTCGGCGGACGACTTCCTCGCAACGTGCGCGCGCCGCCTCGATGGTCGTGCCATCGGCGGGCCGCTCGTCGAGCACGAGGAGCACGTAGAACCGTCCGCCGTCGAGCACCGGACTCGAGAGCGCGCCGACGGGCGTCGCGTAGATCGCGGCGCGCAGCGCCTCGGGGTAGCTCGGATCGCGGCGGGCGAGCGGGGCGAGCAGGCCGCCGCGCGCGGCGCTCTCGTCGAGCGAGCGCTCGACCGCGAGGTCGGTGAACGCGCGTCCCGCGCCCGCATCCGCGATGAAGCGCTCGGCATCCGCGAGCGACGCGAGGACCGCCAGGCGCGCCGAGCGCTTCGCGCCGTGGAGCATGTCGAAGGCGTTCGCGATCGAACCCTCGTCGACGCGCACGTCGCGGGCGACGAGCGCGCGCAATCCCGCGTTGCGGCGCAGGAGGGCGGGGTAGCGCGCCGGGCCGAGTCCCTGCCGCGTCCGGATCGCCCCGAGGAGTTCGAGCGCGCGCGTCCGATCCGGGTCGAGCGTCGCGAGGAGGATCGCTTCCTCCGCCTCGCACGCGGCGGCGTCGATCGCGATCCCGCGTTCGGCGAGGCGTCGGGCGAGCCGCTGGTCGAGCACCGCATCGCGGAGGACCTGCTGGCCCGCGATTTCAACCGCGGGTTCGCGGAGTTCCCGCCACTCGATCGGTCGGCCGTCGAGGATCGCGACGAGTCCGGCGGCGGGCCGCGCCTCCGGTTGCGTGGGGGCTTCCTTGAATGCGCGCACGGACTCGCCGTCCGCGGTGCGACCGCGCGTCTCGCGGTCGGCGGTGCCACAACCCGCGGCAAGCAGGGTCGCGGCCGCGAGGATCGGGATCCGTGCGCAGCGCGAGGGGCGGACTTGCAAATCTCGGCGGTTCGGCATGGAGGCGCGTACAGGCATCGGGTCGGTGCGTATCTTGGATCTCCGACTGTACCGCGGACGGCATGTGGTTGCCGCGGGTCCGGTCATGTGGCTCCGATGTCCGCTTTCAGTCCGTCGCGCTGTACGCGCCGACGTCTCCCTCAGGCCCGCATCATGTCCGATTCCCGCGCGATCCTCTGTCCCTACTGCGGCGACCGCCAGGTTCCCGCGCATCAGTGCCGTTCCTGCGGAGGGCGCTTCGACGTGTGGAGCCTGCAGGCCACGCAGAACGAGATGGGCGCGTGGTACGTGCGCGATCCCCGCAGGCCTCACTTCGTCGGCTTCGGCTACGAGGCGCTGTGCGCGTCAATCCGCAGCGGCGAGATCGGACGCGACGCGATCGTGCGCGGTCCGTCGACGCGGCAGCTCTGGACCATCGCGCGACGGGCACCTGGGCTCGCACATCTCTTCGGCCGCTGCTACGCGTGCCAGTCGCCGCTCGGCGCCGACGACGCCGCGTGTCAGGCATGCGGCGCGGAGACGGCGATCGATGGAGATCGGAACTTCTTCGGCCTTCCCGCGCACGAGCCGATCGCGCCGCCCGCGAACGCGCGACCGGACCACAGCGCGTTCGTCGTCGACTCGGGCCTGCTCGTCGTGCGTGCGGTTCCGGTCCGCAGTCCGGCGCGCACGGTCGTGCGCGTGGCGGCGCCGGTTGCGGGGACCGAGCCGGCGAGCGCGGATCTCGCGATGCCCGATGCGCCGCGTCCGGTCGCCGCGCCCGCGCCCGATCCCGCGGCGCCGGTTGCTTCAGCCGCGGCGCTTGCCGCGGCGTCGGTTGCTTCGGCCGCGGCGCTTGCCGCGGCACCGGTTGCTTCGGCCGCGGCGCTTGCCGCGGCGGCGGTGCCGGCGACATCCGCTTCCGCAGCGCCACGCAGCGCGCTTTCGCCGATCGACCGCGGATTGATCGAGCGCACGCGACGCCTCGAGACGTGGAATCGCGTCCTCTTCGGGACGACCGCCGCCGGATTCGCCTTCGCGCTGCTCTTCGGGTTCGCGTACTTCCTCGAGATCAACGAGCGCCGGAGCGAGGTCGAGGCCGCACGGAAGAAGGGTGCCGAGGACGTGCGTTCCGAGTTCGAGCGTTCCGCACCCGTGGTGGTGCCGCCCCCGGCGGAACTTCCCCCGATGCCGTCGGAACCCGCCGCGGGTGGTGGCGGTGCGAAGGGTTCGTCGGGAGCGAATGCGTCGGGAGCCGCGCCGGAGACGCGAGCCGCGCCCGCGACGTCGGCGACGTCAGCGACGGCAGCCACTTCGGCGACGCCCGGCAGCGCGGCCGCACCTACGCGTGCGCCGCGCTGAGCGCGCCTGCCGCGCCCCTCCGCACCTCGGCCGCGATACCTCTTCCTCGACGTGATGCGCTCGACGTGATGCCCTCGCGCGATGCAGTCGCGCCACCATGCCGCGCACCCGCGCGATGCGTGCCTCACGGCGCGAGTTCGAAGAGGATCTTCCCGTCGGTCGTCCGCGCGAGCATCCGGTTGCTGCGGCCGAACGCCTCGACCCAGTCGGCCTTCGCGATGCGGGGATTCAGCCAGCCGCGCGTCGCCCAGTTCTGGAGCATCGTCGGATCGACGAGCGCGTGGGTGAATCCGCGCTGCCGCAGCAGCGAGCCCCATGATTCCGGCGCATCCGGCGCGCGCTCGGCGACCTCGTCGATCGGTCCGCGATCCCAGACGGTCGTCGTCGTCATCGGGCGGCGCACGTAGAACGGGGTCGCGTACCCGATGCCCACGACGCGCGCATCGGCGGGGAGGAGGTGATTCATCGCGAAGGGCGTCGTGGCCTGCCGCAGGATGGTCGCCTGCATCTCGGCGTTGCCCGCGGCGGCCGCGTCGGCAAGCAGTTTCGCCGCGACGTCGCCCGTCTGGACCGGTATCGATCCGATCGAGAGCGACGGGGCGCGCAGCGGCGGCATGTTCGGGCCGCGCTGCTTGTCCGGCTCGCGGAGGTAGTTCGCAAGCGGCGCCACCGCGAGGAGCGCCACCGCAACCGCGCCGATCCTCGGATCGACGGCGCCGCCGCGGGTGAGGAGGCCGCTCGCGCGCTCGATCAGCCACGCCGATCCGAGCGCGAGCGGCACGACGGTCGCGAGGAGGAAGCGGCTCTCGAGATGGGTGAGGAGGAGCCAGCCGAGCACGATGACGACCGTCGCGACGAGCCCCGCGCGCGCCCACGCCGCGCGCCGCGCCGCCAGCGCGAGACCCGCGAGACCGAGCGCCGGCAGCGCGCTCCATTGCGGGAATGGCCGCGCGGATCCCGAGATTCCATACGCGATCCATTCGCTCCAGAGGAGCGCGGGGCGCGCGAGGATCGGGGCGTCGGGGCCATGCGCGCGCGCGAAGATCTCGTGCTGCTCGGCGCTCCACGGGCCCGGGCCGAAGAGTGCGCTCGCGAACGGAAAGGTTGGGCTTCCCAGCACGATCCAGTTGCGGACGAGCCATGCGCCGAGGACGGCGAGGCCGATTCCTGCGGCGAGCGGCACGAAACGAAGCGTCGCAGGCGACGTGCGCAGGATGGCGATGGCGGCGAGCGGCAGCGCGACGAAGAAGAACGCCGTCGGCTTGGCGCCCGTCGCCGCTGCCGCGATGAGCGCGAGGAGCGCAGCCGCGGGAAGATCGAGCGCGCGCTCGCGCCCGCGATCGGACGCGCGCTCGCGCACGGTCATCTCGATGAGGAGCCATCCGCCCGCGAGCGCGAGGACGAGGATCCCGTCGTTGTAGGCGAGCGTGCCGACGACGACGACCCACGGCGTCGCGAGCGTCGCGGCCGATGCGATCGGCGCGGCGCTCGCGCCGAGCAACCGTCGCGCGAGCCTCGCGACGACGAAGGCCCCGAGGAGCGTCGCGAACGCCGCCCACCACTGGCAGGCGATCGACGCGGGGATCGCGTCGCCCCGAAGGATGAGGAGATGCGCGAACGCCGACTCGACGAAACTCGGCAGCGCCGCGTACACGTTGCCCTCGACCGGACCGACCGTCGCGCCCGGAGCGGTCCACGCGATCGCAAGCGGCAGGTGGTAGCTCTGCGCGTCGTATCCGCCGAACTCACTCGCCCAAAGCCAGCCGGGTGCCGCGGTGGCCGCGACCAGGATGAGCGCGGCGAGCACGCCGTGCACCGCGGCGAAGGTGGCGCGCGCGAGCGTTGGTGTCGGCAACGGTTGATCGCGCGCGATCGGCGCGTTCCGCAGGAATCGGATGCCGACGATGCCGGCGGCGAGCGGGATTCCCCACGCAACGGCGCCTCCCCCGGCACGGAGGAGGCCGAGCGTTCCGAGCAGGTTGTCGATCGCGAGCATCGCGGACGCGCCCACCACGGTGGCGAGCGCGAGTGCGTCGAGGGTGGTGCGATCCACGGCGGTGCGGTGCGTGCCGCCACCTTCTCCGCCACCCGCTCCGCCACCCGTTCCGGCGCTTGAACCAACACCGGCGGTCGAGCCGCCGCGCGCGAGCGTCAGGCGCACGATCCCGAGGCCAAGCCCGACCGCACCGAGCCACCAGATCAGCGCGATCGTTCCGTTCCGCCAGGCCTCGGCGAGATAGGGGAGCAGCATGTTCGCGGCCGCATCGCCCGTCAGGCCGCAGAGCCAGACGGTCGCGGCCACGAACGCAAGGAGCGCGACGACGGCGGGGATCCATGCGGCGTGGGCCGCATGCGGTGTGGGAGATGCATGGACGGGCGCGGCACGCTCGGCGGACGCTTGCATGGGTCGAGTATCGGCCGCGACGCGCGTGCGCCGGGAGCCGCCGCCGGGAGCCGTCGTCGGGAGCGGTCGCTGGGGAGGCGCCGCCGGGAGCCGTCGCTGGGGGTCGTCGCCGGGGGCCGTCGCGGTTGGCGAGCGTCCCGCGTCGGGGCTGGAACGCCCCTTGCAAAGGGA
>JBIIYI010000145.1:0-6866 GCA_044346895.1 Phycisphaerales bacterium | reverse complement strand
TGACGACGACTGCGGCTGCGGCCACGACCATGCGTCCGACCACGCCGACGCCGGGGAATGATCGCCGTGGAATGACCGCCGGGGAATGACCGCCGGGGAATGACCGCCGGGGAATGACCGCCGGGGAATGACCGCCGGGCGCAGGTTCATGCCCCGACTTGAGCGATTTCCTCGCGTTTCGCCCTGAATCCGTCGATCTCACACGACATGACCGGAGGACCTCCGGACAACTCCGCCGCCCCGCTCGAGGTGGCCTGCTACCGCGCGACGCCGCATGGCGCCGGAGCGGTCGCGATGATCGAGATCGTCGGTGACGTCTCGACATGCCTCACTGCGCTCTGCGGTCGCGACGTCGAGGTGGGCGGGCTGCGCCTGCGGAGGTTCGAGCGCATCGACGAGGGGCTGGTCGCGCGGCTCGCGCCGGAACGCGCGCAACTGATGCCGCACGGCGGAACGCGCATCGTCGAGCGTCTTGCCGAGTGGCTCGCGGCGCACGGCGCGAACTGGATCGAGGACCCGCTCGCGGCGCGCGCCGAACTCGATCCGATGGAGATCTTTCCCGAAGCGGAGGACCGCGTCGAGGCGCTCGCGCTGGCGACGATGGCGCGCGCGGCAAGCCCGCTCGCGGTGCAGCTCCTGCTTGCGCAGCGCGAGCGGTGGAGGGAGTTCGGCGACGCCCCGCTCGACTCCGCGGATCGCGCGCGTTCGGCGAGGCTGATGCGACTCGTCGATCCTCCGCGCGTGGCGCTCGTCGGTCTGCCGAACGCGGGCAAGAGCACGCTCTCCAACGCGCTCCTCGGCCGCGACGCCTCGATCGTCAGCCCGGAGGCCGGCACGACGCGCGACGCCGTGAGCGCGCGCATCGACCTCGCGGGCCTCGTCGTCGAGTGGTTCGATCTGCCGGGCCTCCGCACGACCGGCGACGACGTCGAGCGATCCGCGATCGAACTCGCGCGCGGACTTCTCGCCGACGCCGACTTCACGATCGCGCTCTCCGCGCCGGGCATCGAGTGGCCGGCGCTCGACCGGAAGCCCGACGTGCGCGTCTTCGCGCAGCTCGACCGAGCCGACCCGGACAATCCGGCGCGACGCGCGGCCGACCTCGCGGTCTCCTCCCGGACCGGCGAGGGGCTCGACGCCCTTCGCGCACTGGTGCGGGACCGGCTGGTTCCGCGAGAGGACCGCGCGTCGACGCGGCCCTGGATCTTCGATGCGAGGCTCGAGTCCGGCGAACGCCCGTGAACGCGCCGCGGGTAACCCGTCGCGTTGAACTTTCGACGCTTCGACCTTTCTACGCTTCGACCTCTCTGCGCTTCGCCCCCGCCGCGGCCCGCCCTGCGCTGCCCACCGCGGCGCTCACAGACCCATGATCGAATAGCCGCTGTCGACGTACAGCACCTGACCGGTCGTACCGCGCGAGAGGTCGGAGAGGAGGAACGCCGCCGCATCGGCCACCTCGGCCGCCACGATGTTGCGTGGCAGCGGCGCGACCTGCGGGATCCGGTCGAGGATCGAGTCGAAGCCGCCGACCGCCGACGCCGAGAGCGTCTTGATCGGACCCGCCGAGACGAGGTTGCAGCGGACGCCCTTCACGCGGCCGAGTTCCATCGCGAGGTAGCGGTTGGTCGCCTCGAGCGCGGCCTTCGCGACGCCCATCACGTTGTAGCCGGGCACGGCCTTCTCGGCGCCGTAGTAGCTGAGGCCGATCATCGCGCCGCCCTCCTTGAGGACGGGCAGCGCGGCGTTCGCCATCGCCTGGTAGCTGAACGCGGAGATGTCCATCGCGTTGAGGAAGACCGACCGCGGCGTGGCCGCGAAGCGGCCGAGCTTCAGCCAGTCCTTGTCGGCGAACGCGATCGAGTGGACGATGAAGTCGATCTGCCCGAAGTCGCGGCCGACGCGCTCGAAGCACGCGGCGATGTCGGCGTCCTGCCCGACGTCCATCGGCTGGAGCCACGGGTTCGCCACGCCGAACCCCTCGACGATCTTGCGCGTGCGACGCTCCATCTTCTCGCCGGGCATGTGGGTGAAGATGCACTCCGCGCCCTCGCGCAGCAGGCTCTGCGTGATCGCGGTCGCGATGCTCGTCTCGTGAAGGACTCCGGTGACGAGTCCGCGCTTGCCGGCCATGATGCCCATCGGTGTGCTCCTTGCCGCTGGAATCGGCGGCTTCTGAGCGGGGAAAGGTAGCACTTCCCGTGCAAGCCCGTCCGCGCTACGCTACCCCCGCTGCGCGCGTAGCTCAATTGGATAGAGCATCGGTCTTCGGAACCGACGGTTGGGGGTTCGAATCCCTCCGCGCGCGTTTGATCGAGCCGGCTGGACACGACGTGAACCGCGACGTGGACCGCGGCGTGAACCGCGACGTCATCCTCGCGGTCGAGCGCGCGAACGAGGCCGCGCCCGATTCCGTGCCGCTCGACCGGCTCGCCGCGCACGTCGCGCGCCTGTCCGACCTCTACACCGTCGACCGCCACGCGCTCGCGCGCGAGCAGGCGTCACCCGAGCACCTCGCCGCGAAGTGCGGCTACTTCCTCGCGAGCGATGCGCCGAAGGTCGTGCTCGCGCTCGAGGAGGCCGCCGCGCGCAGCCGCGCGTTCGCCGAACTCGCCTCGCTCGATCGCGTGCGCGTCGTCGATCTCGGCGCAGGCGTCGGCGCCACCACCTGCGGGTTCATCGCCTGGCTCGCCGGGCGCCGCGCAAGACTCGGCGTGCGTCGCCCGATCTCGGTCGAGATCCACGCCGTCGAACTCGGCGCGCCGGCCGCGCGGGCGCTCGAGCGATCGGCGCGCGCGGCCGCGCTTGCCGCAGGCGTCGACCTCGCGCTCGTGGTCGAGGCGCGCGACTTCCGCGGATACGCGCTTCCCGCGACCGACCTCATCCTCTGCCAGACCGCGTTGAACGAACTCCTCCCGCCGGACGGCGCGGATCCCGCGCATCGACCCGAGACCGTCGCGATGGTGGCCGGCTGGGCCGCGCACGCGCCGCTCCTCGTCATCGAGCCCGCACTGCGGACGACGACGCGCGCGCTCATGGCGCTGCGCGACGCGCTGCTCGCGGCGGGCGCCGCGCACGCGGTCGCCCCCTGCCTCCACCAGAAGCCCTGTCCGATGCGCGCGAAGCCCGACGACTGGTGCCACGAGGCGCGCCGTGTCGAGCCGACGCCGCGCGTGGCGGCGATCGACCGCATCGTCGGTCGACGCGACGGACGCGCGCTGTTCGCATACCTCGCGACGGTCCCGACCGCCGCGGCGTCGCAACCACTCGTGCCCGAGACATCCATCCGCATCGTGACCGATCCGTTGGGCAGTCGCGGGAAGACCGAGCGCGTGGTCTGCCGGGCCGACGGCGAACTGCGCCTCATGCGCCTCCTCGATCGGGAGCAGCGTCCGGGGAACGCGCTGTTCGTCGAGTCCCAGCGCGGATTGGCCGCAACGGTGAACCCGATGCCCGCGAACGACCGTATCGGACCGGAGGTGGCGGTGACGCCTCTTCCTGAAGCGACTTGAAGCGACTTGAAGCGGCTTGAAGCGGCTTGAAGCGGCGCGCGTCGATCGAATTCGGCTCGGATGCCGGCCCCTCGCCTCGATCGCAGTTGCCCGAACGGTCGCGGAGACGTAGGCTCCACGCCCCTCGAACGTCATGACCGCCCGGCGTTCCATCCTCCGCGCGACCCGTCGCGCCGTCCCGCTCGCGGCGATGATCCTCGCCTTCGTGGCGACGTTCGCCTCGGGTGGAGGCGTCTCGCGGTTCGTGCACATGATGGTCGCCCACGGCGGCGAGGCGTGCCACGCGCATGCGACCTCCTGCGCGGCGCACGCGGACGCGCGCAGCGAAGTACCGCCGGGCCCGGCGGATCCCGCGCTCCCCGACGACCACTGCCCTGTCTGCGCCGAACTCGCCGTCCAACTGCCGACCCCCGCCCTCGCGAGCCCGTTCGAACTCTCGATCGAGGTCCTCGCGCTCCTCGATGAACGCGAGGCAGCCCGTCAGCCGACGATGGCCGCCCTGCGCGCGCTTGCGGCTCGGCCTCCGCCTCAGGTCCTTTGAAGCGTCGCTGACTTTCGCGCGTCCGCCGTCGTCCGCCAGGACGTCGTGCGCCGTGCGAGGTTCGTCGGGCCATTCCGACGCGTCACGCCTCTTCGAAAGCCTCATCGAAAACCTCTTCGAGGCCTCGTCGAGAGCCACTCCATGCGCACCGCGGCCGCGATCCCCGCGCGCCGTCCCGGAGCACATCCCGTGCACCCGCAACTTCCGTCCCGACGGGCCTTCACGCTCGTCGAACTGCTCGTCGTCGTCGCGATCCTCGCGATCGTGGTGGCGCTCTCCTTCCCGGCGCTCGCGCTGCTCCAGCAGCGCGCGCGCGTCGGGCACTGCGCCTCGAACCTCCGCTCGCTCCAACTGGCATCCCTCGCGTACGCGCAGGATCACGCCGGCTGGCTGATCGACGCCCGCCTTCCCCACGGCGGTCACGACCAGGGAAGCGACGAGAGCTTCGTCGACGTGCTCGCCCGCAGGGACTACTGCGACACGTCGCTGATCCGCTCGCCGCTCGACGCAAGCCCGCACTGGGCCGTCGAGCAGGGCGGAGGAGGCGTGCCCGTCGGGGCCGCGAACGGCGCGCTGCGCCGCACGAGCTACGGCCTCAACAACCACCTCGCGCGCGCGTTCTCGCCGTGGGCGGCGATCGATCCGTCGCTCGCGACGGATCGGCTGTCGAAGGTCGCGGATCATGCGGGCACGGTGCAGCTGCTCCTGATGGCCGAGACCGGCGCGTATGCCGCCGCCGACCACCCGCACGTCGAGGGCTGGGGCGCCTCGCCCCAGGCGCCGACGATCGCGTCGGCGGAGGTCTCGGTCGCGGCCGTCTCGGGCGGGCGCGCGTCGCCCGAATCGCAGTCGAACTGGTCGTTCCTCGACGGACACGTCGAGACGGCCGCGTTCAGCGCGATCTACGTCGACGCGGAACGCAATCGGCTCGACCCCGCGGTCAGCGCGCTCTTCCAGCGCAACTTCATCGCACCGTAGCGCGTCGGCCGCACGGCGGCCGACGCACCCACCTTCAACGCACGAACTCGACCCAACGTCGAGGAGTTCAGATGTTCGACCACTCTCCTTCACTCCAGCGCGCATGCGCGCGCACGCATCTCCAGCACCCATATCGCCGCGCGACCCGATCCGCGGCCATGATCGCCGCGCTGCTGCTCGCCGCGCCCGCCGCCGCGCAGCACTCGGACATCGGCATGGTCGTCGCGGACGGTGCCATCCGGACCGAGTCGATCGGCACCAAGGGCGCGACCGCGTCGCGCGTCTTTCCCGCCACCTTCGGCGACACGGGCGTCGCGCGCTTCACGTCGAATCCCGGCTTCGACGCGGCCGCCGGCACGTTCGCGCCCGGAACGCGCGTCGGCTTCAACGCGCTGTCCGGACTTCGCCGCTTCGCGGGAAGCGCCGTCGAGCCCGTGACCACCGAGCGCCTCGAGGTCAAGTTCCTCACGCTCGTCGCGCTGGTCGGGAGCGATCCCACGACGGGCTTCGACCTCGCGGTCCAGTCGAACGGCGGCTACCACCGCCACCTCAACTTCACGCTGAAGCCCGCGGGCGGCGAACTTCCGGCCACCGGCATCTACGTCGCGGAGTTCGAGCTCTACGCGAACGACGGCGTGACGCTTCCGAGCGCGCCCTTCTTCATCGTCTTCAACGATGGGCGGAGCGCGATGGAGCACGCGGACGCCGTCGCGTGGGTCGAGGCGAATCTCGTCGAGACGCCGGGCGACTGCGCGCCGGATCTCGATGCCGACGGAAGCATCGGCGCGGCGGATCTCTCGCAACTGCTCGCCGCTTGGTCGACGCCGGACGCCGATCTCGACGGCGACGGCGACACGGGCGCCGCCGATCTCTCCATGCTGCTCGCGGCGTGGGGCGCGTGCGGCTGACGCGCAGGCTCGGCGACACGCATCGCGCAGGACCGTCTCCCTTTCAACTCGTTCATTCCTCGTTCATTCGTCGTTCAACAACCACACGACCGCGACTCGGTCGCTTCTTCGGATCGGACACGACATGCAGTTCATCGCACGCAACCTCGCTCGCTTCTTCACCGCCTCCATCGCCTCCACCCTCCTCGCGCTTGCCGCGACGACCGCGTCGGTCGCCGACGAGAAGGAGCCGCACGCCGACATCTACGTACAGTCGGCGAACGGCACGCTCTTCACCGGCGGCTGGGATCACGAATCGGGCGAAGTCCTCTTCCCCGAACTCCGCGTCTTCGAGGCGGAGTTCGGCATCGACCCCACGTTTCCCTTCTCGACCGACGAACCCGGCATCGGTTCGAATCTCGTCGGGACCACGCTCACGATGAATCTGCTCGCGGGACTCGGCGCGTGGAACGGAAGCGGCTTCGACGGCACCAGCGCGTTCCTGCTCGCGTCCTACGGCGGCCAGGACGCCTTCTCGACGACGGGTGGCTCGTTCTCGTTCCTCGTCACGGAAGGCCTCGACCTGCATCCCGAGTACACGCTGCTCGCCGCGGGCAACGCAGACCCGGCGAACGGCATCTACCTCGCCGCGTTCACGCTGTCGTCGGTCGGTCTGGCGGACAGCGAGACGTTCTACGCCGTCTTCAACCTCGGGATGAGCGAAGAAGAACACTCGGCCGCGGTCGCGTGGGTCGAGACGAACATGGTCCCCGGTCCCGGATCGCTGGCGCTGATCGCCGTGGCTGGCGCCGGGCGCCGAAGGCGTCGATGAAGGCCGGAGGCCGAAGGAATCGATGAAGGCCGGAGGCCGAGGTTATCGATGAAGGCCGGAGGCCGAGGGCATCGATGAAGGCCGGAGGCGCGACGCGATTCACCGCATCGGCGCGCCGA
>JBIIYI010000004.1:0-20869 GCA_044346895.1 Phycisphaerales bacterium | reverse complement strand
CGGCGCCGGAGCCGAACCGGCCGTGGCGCTCGCCGCGTGGTGGCTCGATCGGCGGGACGACGCCCGGAGCGTCGTCCGTGCGACGTCGGCCGAGATTGCCGACGCGGCGGGGGGCCTGCGGAGCCGTCTGGCCCTCTCGAACCACGAGTCGGCCGCGTTTCTTGAACTTCTCGGGCGTCGCGAAGAACTGCTCTCCGGGTTCGACGCGCTCTCGAAGTCGGCCCAGGTGCGCATCGTCGCCCGGCGCGGTTTCGACGAGGCGATCGCCGTCCTCTCCGGTGAGGCGCCTGCCGAGGCCGCCCGTTTCCTGCGCCGGGCCGACGAGATCTGCCCGGATCGACGCCTTCCCGCCCCGATGGTCGACGGCAACGACCTCGCCGCCGCCGGGCTGCGCCCGGGGCCCGTTTTCCGCGGCATCCTCGACGCGGCGCTCGACCGGCAGATCGAGGTCGGGTTCGCCGACCGCGCGGAGGCGCTCGGTTTCGCGCTCGCGCTGGCGGGCCGATCCGTCTGAGGGGCGCATCCGACCGAACTCCCGCGTTGCGGACCGTGTCGTTTTCGCAAACCGAGACGCGAACGCTTCGCAACTTTCGGCCCGTCGGGAGTACGATCCCGAACGCGACGCGACGCACGCCACCGACCCCGACTCCGGGGAGGGTGCCCTCGGCGTTCCGTCGACCATCCCGCACCCGAGATCAACGATGCGCACTCCAAACCGACTCTCCATCGTCTCCACGGCCACCATCACCGGCATGCTCGCCCTCGGCGTCACCGCCGCGGCATCCGCGCAGAGCGCCGATGCGGAACTCCCCGCGACGACGAACGTCCCGAAGGTCTACGTCTTCCCGCTCGTCGGGCAGATGGGAACCGACATCTCGGAGACGAGCTTCGAGGTGCTCCGGAAGGATCTCGACAAGGCGAAGCCCGACATCATCGTCTTCCGCCTCAAGAGCGCCGACATCGACCGCAACGACTACCTCAAGAACGACAATCCCGCCGAGTTCGGCCTTCCCGGCGAGGTCGGCACCTACCGCCAGATGCTGAAGGATGTGCGCGACGCGTACCGCGACACGCCGCAGGTCGTCTGGGTCGAGGACGCGGTCGGCATCTCCAGCCTCTTCGCGCTCGGCTGGCCGCGCATGTACATGAAGTCGGACGCGCGCCTCTTCGGCCTCTACCGCTTCAAGCAGATGGTCGAGTCCCAGTGGGAGGACCCCGACGTCCGCTCGAAGATGGTCGCCGCGTGGACGGGCATCATGAAGGGTCTCGTCGAGGTCGGCGGCTATCCGCGCGAGGTCGCGGACGCGCTGATCTTCCCCGAGAACAAGCTCTCCGTGAACTTCGAGGGCCGCGGCGCGAAGTGGATGGGCGACACGGCCGGCGTCTGGGTGGTCGACTCGAGCGAGGAGGCGCCCTGCGGCTTCAACGCGCAGCTCTCGGAGGACACCATGCTCTCCGACGGCACCGCCGACAGCTTCGACGACCTGATGTATCTCCTCGGCTACCGCGAGTTCGAGAAGCTCGAGTCGGGCGAGAAGATCGGCGAGCAGTTCGTCAAGGAGTGGCGCAAGGGCATGGACGAGTGCCTCAAGAACATGGAGGACGCGCAGGAGACCGAGGACTCGGTCGTCGGTCTCGGCAAGCGCAAGGGCCTCTACGAGAAGACCATCGCCATCATGAAGCGCTACCCGATGATCGAGAAGCGCATGGAGATGCAGCAGCGCGGCGTGAACATCATCGCGCTCGAAGGCGCGGTCGACGACATCAAGAAGGAGATCCAGCGCCAGCGCGAGGCCGAGAAGCAGGGCAGGCAGGGCGGCGGTGGCAGCAGCGGCGGCAGCGGTCGCGGTCTCGGCGGCGGCGGCATGAGCCGTCCGCGCGGCTGAGTCGGGGGTTCCAGGGTCTCGCAGGTACACGGAGTACGACATGCATTCGATTTCAAGCAACCGCATCCGAACGTTCGCATCGACCATGCTCTCCGCCGCCATCCTCTTCGGCGGCGCGTCGCTGGCCTTCGCGGGCGACGTCAAACTCTCGAACGGCTCCACATGGAAGGGCGACGCCGGCGCGCGCGTGCGCGTGACGTACGCCCTCAACGGCAAGGAACTCGTCGTGGAGGGCGTCGTCGTGAAGACCGACAAGTCGTTCCTCCAGATCGAGGTCGAGGAGAACGGCAAGAAGGTCAAGAAGAGCATCACCTCGTTCGATCTCAAGAAGATCGAGACGCTCGCGGCGGCCGACGCGGGCAAGACGGCGGGTGGCGCCTCGACTCCATCCTCGACCGCATCTTCGGCAGGCTCGAAGTCGACCGCAGCCTCGGGCGGTTCGTCCGGCGCGTCCGCGACGGCCAACGCATCCGGCAAGCAGACCATCTTCATCCTCCCGTGGGGCCGCGGCCCGGGCGGCGACGTCGACATGGTCGGCCTCGGCGCGCGTCACGAGGAGATCGAGAAGATCGGTGCGGAGGCCGACAAGCTTGGTCCCGGCCAGATCATCATCCTCGAGATCAACTCGGGCGGCGGTCTCGTGATCGAGGGCGACCGGATCGACGAGACGCTCAACAAGCTGCGCGAGCGTCACCGCGTGATCGCGTGGATCCACGAGGCGATCTCCGCGGCCGCGTTCACCGCGCTCCACTGCAACGAGATCTACTTCCAGCGCGTGGGCACGCTTGGCGCGATCACGATGTTCGCCGGGACGAAGGCGATCGAGGGCGCGGAGCTCGAGGCATGGCTCAAGAAGGTCGGCGACGTCTGCTCGGCGACGAGCCGCAATCCGTGGATCGGACAGGCGATGGTCACCAACGAGCCCGAACTCTCCTATGACAAGGACGAGGAGGGCAACGTCACCTGGTACAACACGCTCGAGGGCAAGTACGACCTCTCCGACAAGGTCCAGAACCTCACGATCAACGCCAAGCAGGCCGAGCACTCGAAGTTCTCGCAGGGCACCGCCGACACCGTGCCGGATCTCCTGAAGCTCCTCAATCTCTCGCCGGACAAGGTGGAGATCTCGCAGGCCGGCTACAAGATCCACAACGACTGGCAGTCGATCATGAAGCAGTGCAAGGAGGCGAAGTTCAAGCTGGGGCGCGATTTCCAGAATCCGCCCGGCCTCGAGCCGCTCGAGCGCATGAACGCGCAGCTTCGCGCCGCGAAGGAGATCCGGAAGTGGTTCGACAAGTGCTTCCCGATCATGACCTACGACCAGCCGGCGATGGGTACGCCCGAGTACTGGGACGGCATCATCGAGGACATCAACCGTCAGATCCGCCAGGCGAAGGATCGCCGCAACTGACGCGGCGCGCCCCGACCCGACATCCTGCATGAACCACCGACCCCGCCCGTGCGGGGTCGGTTTTTGACGGGCGCTTCCCCACTTGCGAATCGCCGCGATCCTGCGATCTTCCGCCCATGAACGACGGCAGACCCGATTCCGCGCCCGCTCCCGAGTCGTCGCATCCTGATGCGTCGCATCCTCACGCGACGCCCGGCGGCGCGATGGAGTTCGCCCGCGGCGCGACGGCGAACCCACCGGAACCGCCGCCGCCGATGGCGGATCCCTACGCACCGTACGAAGCGTCGGCGACGGCAACGGCGGACGCTTCCGCGCGCGCCTCGGATCTCGCCGAGCGCCGCAGCCGCTGGCGCATCGTGTTCCCGGTGATCTCGCTGGCGATCGGCGTCTTCGGAATGTGCGTGCAGGGGGTGTTCAGCGCGCAGATCGTCTTCTGGGAGCCGCTCATGGAGCGGGCCGGCATGGCGCTCTCGCCGCCGCCCGACATCATCCGTTCGACCGTGCTCGCGCAGATCGCCCTCATCGTGCCCCTCGGCATCATGCTCATCGCCGGCAGCGCGATGCTGCTCCTCCGGAAGCCGCTCGGGGCGAAACTCGTCCTCTTCTGGGCTGTGGCGCGGCTCGTGCTGGTCGTCGCGGGGCTCGTCGCCGCCGTCGTCACCATCAAGCCGAACATCGAGTGGGGCGTCACGCTGACGGCCGAGATTCGCGACGAGATGCGGAAGGCGGGTCGGCCGGAAAAGGAGTTCCCGCCGATTCCGGATGTCGAGAAGGCCGAGAGGAACGGCATCCGCAACATGGCGTTCGTCTCGATCGCGACGGCGACGTGGCCCTTCGTCATGGCCATCGTCCTGACGCGACGCCACGTGCGGGAGGAGATCGAATCGTGGAAGCCCGCGCAGGAGCCTGCCTGAGGCGCCGCGGCCGCGCGCACGCGCGGGTCAGCCGACCTCGCGCCGCTGGAAGAGCATCGTGGCGAGCGAAAGGAGTCCCGCGACGAGCGTCAGGGTGTAGGGCACCGCGGTGGCGATGTACTCGAACGGGATCGGCCGCTTCTGCGTGAGCGCGTCGGCGAGCCAGAACATCTGGAAGTTCGGGACGATCGCCCGCAGTCCGACGAGGAGCGCGTACTTCGCCTGCATTCCCGCAGTGACCTCGCCCCCCGAGGCGGCGAGGCTCGCCATCTCCTTCGCAAGGTTCGCAAGCGGCCGCGCGAACATCCAGTCGGACAGGAGCCCGAGCACGAACATCCCGACCACGATCGTGAGCGTCAGCACCTGCCCGAGCCGCGTGCTCGCGGTGATGGCGATCGCGTTCAGCACCATCGTGGCGAGCGCCATCAGGAGGAGCGCCTTCCAGATCTCCGGCTCGAACTGCTGTCCAAGGGGCACCGAATTGAAGCCCGCGTCGAAGAAGAGCGCGAGCAGGTAGGCGAGGCCGAGGAACGGCACCGACAGCCCGAGGGTCCACGCCGCGAAGCTCCGGCCGTAGAAGTAGTTCATCCATGCGCCCGCGCCGACCGCGAGGACGAGTCCGCCGAGGCCGAACAGGATGACCGGCAGGTGGAACGGATCGCGTGCCGTCTGGAGCGTTCCGTGCACCTCGACAAGCGAGAAGACGAATCCGAGGAACGCGAGCGCCACGATCATCGCCGCCGAGACGCCGAGGTACTTGCCGAGGATGAACACCGGACGCGGCACCGGCTTCGACACGACCGTGAGCACGGTGCGGTTCTCGATCTCGCGCGCGAGCACGTTGGTCGAGATGAACGCCGCGAGCACGGCGGTCGCGAGGAAGACCGTCGACAGGCCGATGTCGACGAACATGCGCTGGTCCTCCTGCATGGTCCACGCGCTGAAGGGGTTCGACAGGACGACGAGGATCGTCGCGGCCACGCACACCACGAGGACGACCGGCTGGCGGATCGACTCGAGGAAGGTGTTGCGGAGGATCGCGAGGAGTTGCTCGAGGAGGGACATGCGGTTGTGCGGTGGAAGTGCGCGGTCGAGGTTGCGCGGTGGGGGCGGTTACGCGGTCGAGGTGCGCGGTCGAGGCGTTCCGGGTCATCCGGCGAGGATCGACGCGGAGCGAGGTCCGATGGCGGGCCTGCCGTAGTCTCTCCGCTTGGAGGGAGTTCGTCCAACCGGTGGCGGAGGGCGATCCGATCGGGAGCCATGGGCGCCGTGTCTCGAGGCGGGAAACCTCCGGTGTCGTGCGTGCGCGAAGGCGCGCCGGGTTCAGGTCGCGTCGCAGGGACCTCTTCGCAGCCGACGCGTCGCGCACCCGGGTGACGCACCCTCAGGCGCCGGACTCGCGCCACCGGGGATCGGGGCTCCGGCCGGATGGCATGGAGCATCGGGATCTCCTTCCCCGCCCCATCCGCCGATCGCCGGCGAACCCGTGCGCGGTCGCGCGTCGTACCTTACAGTACCGATCACCCCGCGAGGCATCGGCCGTCAAGGCTTCCGGCTTCCGAGGGTCATTTCTCCTTCCCGCACTCCGGATTCCGACCGGCGCGAGCGGGTCCGTTCCAGACTCCGACAGAACACGATGCGCATCGATCACCACGCGTACCAGCGGGCAACGGGCGTCGCCGCCAGCGGTCTCCTCGCCCAACTCGCGATCGCACTGCTCTTCCTCGTCTTCGGCAAGACCACCGGCGACTCCACGCTGTCCGTGGCCGCGGTCTGGGTGTTCGCGGGCGCCATCCCGTGGCTCGGGCTGACGATGGTCTTCTACCAGCACCGCCTGGAGCGGCTCGAGAGCCTCGAGCTCGACGCCGGTGCGAGGGTCGACGAGCAGGGACGGATGTTCACCGCCGACGAGGCCCGCGTGGCGCGCAAGCGCCTCGGCCTCATGCACGGCGTGCTGATGCCCGCGCTGAGCCTGCTGTACGCGGGCCTCCTCATCACCTTCGGCTGGTCGGTCCTCTGGTGGTTCGAGAAGGAGGGCAACCCGAACGCCGACTGGGGCACGTTCAGCGCGGGCTCCGCGCTCGGCTGGCAGCTCGCCGTCACCTTCGGCGTGGCGCTCGTCAGCTTCATCTTCTCGCGCTTCGTGGCGGGCATGGCGGTGCAGGTCGCGTGGACGAACCTGCGCGGCGGCGCGGCGGTGATGGTCGGCAACGCGCTGGTCGCGCTCGCGGTCGGCATCGGCACCGTGATCGAGCTTCTCAAGGAGCCCGGTCAGCCCGACACGATCATGCGCGGCATCGCGCAGGGCATCGCGATCTTCATGTTCGTGGTGGCGGCGGAGACGCTGCTCAACTTCATCCTCAACCTCTACCGCCCGCGCCGCGCGGGCGAGACGCCGCGTCCGGCGTTCGACTCGCGCGTCCTCAGCCTCTTCGCCGCGCCCGACTCGATCGTGCGCTCGATCAACGAGGCGGTGAACTACCAGTTCGGCTTCGACATCACGAGTTCGTGGGGCTACCAGCTGCTGCTGCGCAACTTCGTGCGGCTGCTCGCGGTCGGCGTCGTCGTGGTGCTCGGCCTGACCTCGCTCGTCGTCGTGAAGCCGCAGGAGCAGGGGATGCGCCTCCGCTTCGGCGCGCCGGTCGGCGGGGTCTACCAGGGCGGGCCGATGGTGAAGTACCCGTGGCCGATCGACACCGCGATCGTCGAGGATGTCAATCTCGTGCGCGATCTTCCGCTCGGCCCGGTTCGTCCCTTCTCGAGGGACGACGTGATCATCTGGGGCGACGACACGGTCCAGATCGCGCAGTCGAACATCTTCCTCGTGGCGCTCGGCGCCGAACCTGCGGATCCCTCGGGTTCGCTCGCACCGGGAATCGGCATCGCGCCGGGCATCGCGCTCGGCGGCGCGCCGGCGATCGCACCGGGAGTCGGCATCGCGCCGGGCCTTGCGTCCTCCGGTGCGCCGGGCGCGACCTCCGCCGCAGCCTCCGCGGCGACGACGGCAGCGTCCTCCGCGACCGACCGATTCGCGGTGGTCGAGGCCGACATCGTGCTCCAGTATCGCGTCCGCGACCGCGAGTTCGACAAGTACGTCGGCTTCTCGAACGACCTCAGGAGCCGCCGCTCGGTGATGGACATGCGCGAGCGCGCGCTCAAGGCGATGGCGATGCGCGAGGTCACCCGCGCGCTCAGTCGGCGAACGCTCGACGAGGTGCTCTCACCGCCGCCCGACGCTCCGCTCGTCGACGCGCTCGTGAAGGACATCCAGGCTGCGTTCGATGCCGCCGACACCGGCGTCGAGGTGGTCGGACTCTCGATCCCGCGCCTCCGTCCGCCGGGAGCCGAGGGCGGCAAGTTCGAGGAACTCTCGATCGCGCGGCAGAACGGCCGTCGGCAGGTCGAGGACGCGCAGAGCGCGGTCAACACCACGATGAGCCTCCTGATGGGCGAGGTGGCCCTCGCCGACGAAGTGACGAAGGGGATCGCCGAACTCGCGCGGCTTGAGAACGAGGCGAAGGCCGGTTCGACGGACGCGCGCGCGAAGGCCGATGCGCTGCGCGCCCGCCTCGAGCAGATCGTGCTCGACGCGCGTGCGCAGGCGGCGAGCGTCATCTCGAACGCGCGCGCGATCCGCTGGAACCTGCTGATGGATGCGCAGGCGATCGCGGCCGAGGTCACCGGGCAGGCTCCTGCCTGGAACGCCGATCCCGCGCTCTACCGCACCCGTCGCACGATGGAGGCGCTCGCCGAGGCGCTCGGCGGCGTCCGCGCGAAGTATCTGCTGCTGCCGGATCCATCCCGCGTCTCGATCGACGTCGAGATGCAGGAGACGACCTCGGGCCTCAACCTCGGCGACTACCTCGAGAAGAAGCCCGACGGCGGGGAGTAGCGACGGGAAGTCGCGACGGGAACGAGGCCCGGCGGACACGGTGCAATACGACCGCGAAGTAGGGCCGCGAAGAAGGGCCGCAACGAAGGAACGACATCGACCGCGCCACGCGCGACGACAGGAACGACAGACATGAACAAGCGAACATCCGCCATCGCACTCGGACTTGCCATCGTGGCCGTGCTCGTCCTCTACAGCACGACCTACACGGTCAACTTCCACGAGATCGCGATCCGCGAGCGGTTCGGCGTCCCCTCGGGCGTCGAGCGCGATCCCGGACTCCACTTCAAGTGGCCGTTCTTCGTCGACACGGTCACGAAGATCGACCGCCGCAAGCAGCTCGCGGAGAGCCCGCTCGTCCAGACCGCGACCGCCGACGGTCTGCAGGTCGTCGTGCAGGCGTACCTCTTCTGGCAGGTCAAGGAAGGCGATGCCGACGCGCAGGCCTTCTACCAGAGCTACGGCGGCTCGATGGACGAGGCGTCGAAAGACCTCGAGCAGGCGCTGGCCGGTGCGGTGAAGGCGGTCGCGGGCTTCCGCTTCGACGAACTCGTCGGGCCGAACGCGCGGCTCGCCGACGCCGAGAAGGCGATCCTTTCGGGCGTCGCCGCGACGACGAAGACGGGCATCGAGCCCGTGTCGGTCGGGCTCGCGCAGGTCGTCCTGCCGCAGAAGACGACCGTCAGCGTCCTCTCGCGCATGTCGGAGGTGCAGAACACGCTCGCGCGCCTCGAGGGCGCGAAGGCCGCGTCGCAGGCAGAGGCGCTCAAGAGCCAGGCCAACAGCCAGGCCGACACCATCCGCGCGTTCGCCGCGCAGTGGGCCGCGCGCATCGAGGCGAAGGGCAACGAGGAGGCGGCCGTCTACTACGAGCGCATGAAGCAGCACGCCGAGCTCGCGACGTTCCTCGCGTGGGTCGACGCGATGCGCGCGGGCCTCCGGGGCTCGACCACGTTCGTCGGCGACACCACGACCGCGCCGTTCCACCTGCTCGACCTCTCGACGCCGCTCGACGCGAACGGCGTGCCGCAGCCGCCGGCCGCGAAGTCGCCGCGCGCCTCGGGCGATGCGGCCGAGTCGGCCGGCGCCACCGCCTCCGCGGAGGATTCCTCGCGATGACGCAGGGCGCCAACGAACCCGAAGGTCCGCTCGACGCCGAGCGTCCCGACGATGTCGACGCGCCGCGTCGCGCGGCCAGCGCCCGCTTCGACGTCGCCGCGCGCGAGGACGCCGGCCTGCGCGACGCGCTCGATCCTGCGACCCAGTCGCTCGGCGAGGCGCTGCGCCTCTCCTACCGGATCCTCCAGCTCGGCATCCTCGCGCTCGTCTTCCTCTTCCTCCTCTCCGGCTTCCAGTCGGTGAAGGAGGGCGACACGGGCGTGAAGACGCTCTTCGGCGCGATCTCGGGCGCCGAGGGCGAGGAGCAGCTCCAGTCCGGATTCCAGCCGTTCTGGCCGTATCCCGTCGGCGACTTCGTCGTCTTCGAGGAGAAGCGCACGATCCGACTCGACGCCCAGTTCTGGCCCGCCCGGCGCAATCAGGGCGACCTCACGCAGAAGTCGCTCGACGAGCAGATCGACAGCGCCGACGCTTCGGCGGGCCTTCGCCCGGGGAACGACGGCTACGTCCTCACGCGCGAGGGCGACATCGCCCACGCGCAGGTCGAGGCCGAGTACCGCGTGGCCGATGCCGTGCGCTTCCTGAAGGCGACGAGCCCGCAGGCCGCGGATCGCCTCGTCACCAGCATCCTCGAGCAGGCGACGGTCGAGGCCGCGAGCACGCTCACGCTCGCCGAACTCACCGAGACCCGCGATCTCCTCGGCCCCGCGATCCGCGAGCGCGCGCAGCGGTCGCTCGACCGGCTCGACACGGGCATCGAACTCGCCTCGGTGCGCGGCGTCGAGCGCAGCGCACCGTTCGCGGTGCAGAACCGCCTGCGCGAGGTGCAGACCGGACGCGAGGCGGCGAAGGCCGAGGTCGAGCGCGCGCGGCAGGAGGCGGGCGCGACGCTCACCTCGATCGCCGGCGGCGAGGTCTACGTCGAACTGCTCAGGCTGATCCGCGCGTACGAGGAGAATCTCGGCGCGGGACGCGCGGCCGAGGCCGACGCCGTGCTCGCGCAACTCGGCGCGCGCATGGAGGCGGCGGACGTCGGCGGAGAGGTCTCGCGCACGATCCAGCGCGCGAAGGCTTCGGAAACCGCGTTGCGCGCGCGCCTCGAGCGCGAGGTCGAGCGGCTCGAGAGCCTCGCGGGTTCGTCGGGCGGCGCGAACGCGCAGATCGTGCGCCAGCTCTGGCTCGACGCGGTGCGCGAGGTCCTCGAGAATCCGCAGGCCGAGGTCTTCGCCTCGCCGAACATCCTCGGGTCGCTCAGCCTCCGGCTCCAGAGTTCGGGCGAGGTCATGCAGGCGCGCCGCGATGCCGAGATCCAGCGCAAGAAGGCGGAGCAGCAGGTCAAGGACGCCGGCGGCTTCTACGCGCCGAACAGCGATCAGATCTACATCGGGAAGCCCGGTCGGCGCCTCAAGCGCGACGCGAGCGGAGGCGTCGGAAGGTAGTGGACGGGACGTGGCCCGGACGATCGCCCGGTCGCGGGCGATCGCGGGCGTGCGCGCGAGGGTCCGGCGCAGCCGGATCGGACGACGGAACCGCGGAAGTACGCGGGAGGACCGCATGACGACAGGACGCGATTCGGCACGGATGACGGCGGCGGGAACCGGTGCGGCAGGCGCCGCGTCGGCGCAGCGCGAGCGCGTCGTCGAGGCGGCCGGGCTGACCAAGACGTTCAGCGACTTCTGGCTGCGCGCCACCGCGCGCGCGGTCGACGGCATCGACTTCCACATCGACCGTCACGAGATCTTCGGGCTGCTCGGCCCGAACGGCTCGGGCAAGTCGACCACGATCAAGATGATCCTCGGCCTCCTGCACAAGACGCACGGAAGGCTCGTCGTCTTCGGCCGCGATCCCTCCGACGTCGCCGTCAAGCGGAAGATCGGCTACCTCCCCGAGGAGACGTATCTCTACCGGTTCCTGAACCCGACCGAGACGCTCGACTACTACGGCAAGCTCTTCGGGCTCGACCGCCGCACGCGGCAGCGCCGCACGGGCGAACTGCTCGACATGGTCGGGCTGTCGCAGGTGGCTCACCGCGCCGCGGGCGAGTTCTCGAAGGGCATGGCGCGGCGGCTCGGCCTGGCGCAAGCGCTCGTCAACGATCCCGAGCTCCTCATCCTCGACGAGCCGACGTCGGGCCTCGATCCGATCGGCACGAAGCAGGTGAAGGACCTCATCCTCGAGCTCGGCCGCCGCGGCAAGACGATCCTGCTCACGTCGCACCTCCTCGCGGACGTCGAGGACGTCTGCGACCGGATGGTGATCCTCTACGGCGGAAAGATCCGCGCCGAAGGGACGTCGTCGGAACTCCTCGCGGACAGCCGCCACACGCTGATTCGAACGCCACGCCTCGACGAGGCCGCGATCCGCGCGGTCGACGAGGCGCTGCACCGCACGCAGGGCGTGGGCATCGAGCGCGTCGAGGCTCCGCGGCAGACGCTCGAGCAGCTCTTCCTCGACATCGTCGAGAAGGCGCGCGCCGAGCAGCTCGCGACGAGCGGCGCGCAGTCGGGCGGCCGCATCGCGTCGTTCCTCCAAGGTGAGGGCGGCGGTGAGGGCGGCGGCGAGGCCGACGCGACGGCGGCGTCGCCCGAGGGCGCGGCGCGTCTCGTCGCCGAGCTCGTGCAGTCGACGGATCCGCGGGCGCGCGCGACCCTCGCCGCGCCGACGACACCTGCGGCTCCGAAGGGTCCCGATGCAGGCATGCTCGACGCGCTCGTGACGGGCGCTCCCGCAGCGCCCGCCGCTCCCACGCCGAAGCCGTCGGCGCCGGCGGTGCGCAAGGCGGCGGACGTCGACCAGGGCCTGATCGACTCGCTCCTTTCCGATGGCAAGTCCGATGACAAGTCCGACGGCAAGTCGGACGGCAGGAAGCCGGAGGGCGGCGCGTGAGCGACGCTGCGAACGCAGGTGGAGCGATCGCCGGACTCCGGCGCCGATGGACCGACATCGCGTCGCGACGGGCGTTCCGCGTGGTCGTCGCGATCGTCTATTCGCTTGCGATCCTCGGCGTCACCGCGGTCTACTACCCCGAGGCGGCGTACCTCGACCGCTTCGCCGATGCCGTTCCCGGGATCCTCGACGAAGCGAACCTCGTCGCGAAGGACGCGGCCGCGGTCGAACTCGCCGAGAAGGGGACGGTCACCTTCGAGGGTCGCTCGGTCGGCAGCGACGCGATCGCGAAGCAGATGGCCGGGCTCTACGGCGTCGATGGCGACCTCGAGCGCTCCCTCGAGGTGACCTCGCTGCTCCTCGGCTACGCGCGGCCCGACTGGATGCCGCCGCCCTTCGCCAACGAGCCCTGGCTCGTGCTGGCCGCGGCGGCCGTGCTGCTCGCGCTCGCGAACTTCGCGGCATTCTCCGGGCTCGCGGGCGGGCTCGTCGCCGTCACGGTCGCGTGCGGCACCATCGCGGTTCCGCTCCTCGCCGGAGGTCGGACCGAACTGGCGATCAGCCTCGCATCGGTGCCGCTCGGCCTCTTCGCCTTCGCACTGGTGGTGCGTCTCGCGCTCTCCGGGCTCGACTGGGCGTCGCCGATCCTCGCGATCGCCTGCGGCGTGGTGCGCGAGGCGATGCGTCTCCGGATCGCCGTCGCCTTCGCCGCGATCGCCATCGTCGCGATACCGCTCTTCCCGCAGTGGATCGACCCGACGACCACGCCGCTCCGCTACCAGATCCAGACGTTCCTCGCGCGCTCGCTCGACACGATGTACGTGGTCTGCGCGTTCCTGACGGTCTTCCTCGGCTGCGCCACCGTCGCCTTCGAGATCCGAGACCGCCAGGCGTGGCTCACGCTGTCGAAGCCGGTCTCGCGCCTCTCCTACCTCCTGGGCAAGTGGCTGGGTCTCGTCGTCCTCAACGCATGCATCCTGCTCGTCGCCTCGGTCGCGATGTACGCGTTCCTCGTGCAGATGCGCACGCGGCCGCCGCAGGACGGTTTCGACGCCCGCGCGGTGCAGGACGAGGTGCTCGTCGCGCGCATCGGCACGCGACCCGAGTACGCGCCGCTCGCGCCGTCCGAACTCCAGGATGCGGTGAACGAGCGCCTGCGCGCCGACCTCAACGCGCAGGCCGACCTCCGCGCCGGCACGCGCACCGAGATCGAGATCAAGAAGCAGTTCGCACGGGAGATCGCCGGCGACTACCTCAAGCAGCTCCGCTCGATCGGCCCCGGACTCGGCCGCGAGTACCGGTTCACCGGCCTCATGCCCGCGCGGACGGAGAAGCCGACGCGCGCTGGGAGCGGGGGGGAAGGCACGGACGGCGCGGACGGCGCGGACGGCGGGAGACCCGCGATGGAGTCGAGCCTCACCCTTCGCTACAAGTTCTACTCGGGTGAGAGCGATCCGCACGCGACCTACCCGGTCGTATTCGTGATCGGCGAAGGCGACCGCCAGACGTGGACCGATCGCGAGATCGTCGCCGCGCAGGCGAACGCGCTGCCGATTCCCGCGGAGACGATCGCCGACGACGGCTCGCTCCTGATCCGCATCGTCAACGCGCGCGTCAATCCGAACCCCGGCCCGGGACAGCCCGACTTCCTCCCCGGCCGCACGTCGATCGCCTTCGACATCGACGGCCTCGAACTCCTGCACCGCGTGGGCGACTTCGGGCCGAACCTCGTGCGCGCGCAGTGCGTGAACCTGCTGAAGCTCTCGTTCCTCGGCATGCTCGCGGTGTCGCTCGCCTCGTTCCTCTCCTTCCCGGTCGCGTGCCTCGTGGTCTTCACGATCTTCGCGGCCGGCTCGATCGCGCCGTATCTCGCGACCAGCGTGGAGGAGTACCGGATCCGCACCGAATCGCAGGCGCTCAAGACCTTCGAGGCGGTCATCAAGGGCATCGCGGGAAGCGTCGAGTTCAGCGTCCGCAGCTTCGGCGAGGCGAGCGCGAACGGCCCGCTCGTCGAGGGCCGCCTCGTCTCGATGGGGCTCGTCCTGCGCACCTTCGCCCTGATCGGCGTCGCGTGGAGCGGCGTCGTGCTCGTCCTCGGCCTCGCGGTCTTCCGCCGCAAGGAACTCGCCATCTACAGCGGGCAGGGAGGCTGACGTGCGCGACCGCCTGGTCCAGATCGCTGCGGCCATCGTCCTCGTCGGCTCCTTCGTGGGCGCGGGGTTCCTGCAGCCGAGGCTCGTCTCGATCGCCGACGACGAGAAGCTCCGCTACACCGACGTCTCGATCGAGGGCGCGCCCCCGATCGTCGCGGTCGGCACCGCCATCGGCGCGCTGCGCGGCCTGATCGTCGACTACCTGTGGATCAAGGTGACGATCCAGAAGGAGAAGGGCCTCCTCTACGAGGTGATGGCCGACGCCGACCTCATCACGAAGCTTCAGCCGCGCTTCCCCGACGTGTGGGCGTTCCACGGCCACAACATGGCCTACAACATCTCGGTGATGACCAACACCCAGGAGGAGCGCTGGGCCTGGGTCAACGCGGGCATCAACCTCGTCCGCGACAAGGGCATCCGCTACAACCCGAACGACCTGATCCTCGGCAAGGAACTCTCGTTCTGGTTCTCGCACAAGCTCGACGGCGTGGCCGACGACGCGCATCTCTTCTACAAGCGCAAGTTCGCCGAGGAATGGACGTACGTCCTCGGCGTGCCGCCGTACGACTACGAGGCGCGCGTCAAGTGGATCAAGGCGATCGCGGACGCGCCCTCCACGCTGCCCGAACTCGAGGCGAAGGTTCCCGGCATGAAGGAGTTCGTGGCCGATCTCTCGGCGCGTCTCAAGCCGCTCGGCACGCGCTACGAGTTCGGCACCGACAAGCGCTTCCTCAACCTCTACGGCCAGTGGCTCGCGCAGCAGGTGTCGCCGTACGCGAAGGCGCTCCGCATGCGCGCGTCGACCGACGGCGCCGCGGCGCTCGTCGCGATCTTCGACGAGACGTTCGGCAACGAGAAGAGCCGCGAGATCGGCGACAAGCTCGTCGCGTTCCTCCGCAAGCGCGCGCTTCTCGACGCGTACAACATGGATCCGCAGCTGATGTACGAGTTCACGCGCGACACCGGACCGCTCGACTGGCGGCATCCGGCGGCGCACGCGCTCTACTGGGCGCGGCGCGGCGCGCAGTTCGGCGAGGAGCGGATCATGCGCGACGAGATGGACGCCTTCAAGGCGATCAACAACGATCGTCAGGAGATCCAGGCGATCCAGGCCCTGTCGCGGTCGGGGCTCGTCAGCTACGACCCGTTCAGCGGCGACAACGTGACGCGGCTCAACGACCCGCGCTGGATCCTCGTGCTCGACCGCTACTTCGAGAAGCTCTACGAGAAGCACTACGAGACGCGCGGCGCCGGCGCCGACACCTTCACGAACCTCCACGAGAACTTCATGCGCCAGGCGGTGCGCGAGCTCTACCGGCTCGGCGACACCGAGAGCGCGCAGCGGATCCTCGACAAGCTCGACCGGCTCTACGGTTCGGGAAGCTTCAACCCCAACGGCTTCTACGAGAAGCCGCTCGAGGACTTCGTCCGCGACCAGCTCTACGGCGAGTTCGAGATGCAGCCGGAGGTGGTGCGCAGCGACGTCTACTCGGCGCTCGAGCGCGGATTCCGCGAGGGCCTGCTGCTCGACAACCAGAAGCTCCTCGAGGACAGCCTCGCGTACGCCCGCGACCTCACGCGCTTCTTCCGCGAGAGCAAGTTCAACGACTTCGTCACGAAGTTCGGCGAGGGCCGCATGCGCGACCTCCTCGGCGAGCTCGAGGACTCGATTCCGGCGGTGTTCACCCGCATCCTGCTCGACAACGCGCAGCCGATGCTCGACCGCCTCGTGATCTACCGGAAGGCCCCCGACGAGCTGAAGCTCGCGGTGTACGACCGCGTGCGGCCGACGCTCGAGCGCGAGTACGCGGCCGGTCGCCTCCAGCAGACCGGGCTGACGTTCGCGCAGGCGTTCCCCGAGCCCGCGGGACTCGCGGAGTACCGGGCGCAGCAGGCCGAGGCGGCGCGCGCGCGCGAGGCCGAGAAGGCGAAGGAGAACGTGTCCGAAGCCGAGCGCAAGTAGCCGCAGGTCGCGCGGCACGGCACGCGGGGCTTCGGTAGAGTGCGCGGATGCGCATTCCTCCCGCGATCCTCGCCATCGGCCGCAACTACGCGGATCACGCCGCCGAGATGGGCACCAAGACGGACGAACGTCCGATGGTGTTCATGAAGAATCCGGCGGCAGTCTGCCGGAACGGCGACGAGATCGTGATCCCGCGCATCTGCCGCGAGGGCGGGCCGCAGGTCGACTACGAAGGCGAGCTCGCGTTCGAGATCGCGCGCGACTGTCGCGACGTGCCCGAGTCGGAGGCGCTCTCGGTGATCGCAGGCTACCGCGTGGCGAACGACGTCAGCGCCCGCTGGTGGCAGAAGACAGGCTCGGGCGGGCAGTTCTGCCGCGGGAAGAGCTTCGACACCTTCTGCCCGATGACCGAACTGGTGCCGGCCGGCGCCGTCGCCGATCCGCAGGATCTCGAGATCGAGACGATCCTCAACGGAGCCCGCGTGCAGCACGCGAGCACGCGCCTCATGGTGTTCCCCGTGCGCTACCTCGTGGCCGAGCTCTCGCGCGGCATGACGCTCCTCGCCGGGACCATCGTCCTCACGGGCACTCCCGCGGGCGTCGGCGCCGGGCGCACGCCGCCGCTCTACCTGAAGGACGGCGACACGATCGAGGTGCGCATCGCGCGCGTCGGGCACCTCGTGAACCGCGTGCGCGAGGAGTAGCCGATCGGCGGGGATGCGGTCGGCGGGGGATCAACCGCCGATTCGTCCCGCACGCCGTGGAGTGATCGTCACGGAACCGGGTCGTGGCCTCCGCCACCCCACGGATGGCAGCGGAGGAGCCGTGCGAGCGTGAGCCTCGTGCCGCGCCACGCGCCGTGCTTGCGGTACGCCTCGATCGAGTAGAACGAGCAACTCGGAGTGAACCGGCACTGTCCGCCGAGGATGGGGCCGAGGACGATCTGGTAGCCGCGCACGAGCGCGATCAGGCACCGTGCGCCGGGTCCGACGCTCGCGGCGTGTCCGCACTCGCCGCGGGCGTGATCGCACTCGCCGCGGGCGTGTCCGCACTCGCCGCGGGCGTGTCCGCACTCGCCGTCCGTCGATGGGCGCGTTTCATCCATACCGCATGCAGCGTAGCGAGCGCCGCGGCCAGCCGGCGCCGGTACTCCTCGAGCGCGAGCGGCTCGTGGGGCTTCACGACCACCACGATGTCGTAGGGCCCGGGCGCGGTCCGCGCGAAGTCGTGCTGCGACAGCCTGTAGGCCTCGCGAAGCAGCCGCTTGATGCGGTTCCGCTTCGCCGCGCATCCGACGCGCCGCCCGATCGAGATGCCGATGCGGGTGACCGGCGTCGCGCCCGGCATCGTGTGCAGCGCGATCACGCCTTCGTCGGCGCGCGCGCGCGCATCGATCACCGTCTTGAAGACGCCCTGGCCTGAAAGTCGCTGCGAGCGGCGGAACCGTTTCCGCACGTCGCTCATCGCTCCTTCTCCATGCGGCGACGCCACGTGCGCATGATGCGCGAGCGCGTGACGATTCCGAGCATCTCGCCGTTCGCGCCGCGGACGGGCAGCGGACCGCGCTCGAGCCGGTCGAGCGCGTGGTCGAGCGGCAGGTCGCGGTCGAGCGCGCGGATGCCCGTGCGCGCGATGTCGCGAATCTGGAGGAGCGGCAGCGCCTCGCGGTTGACAAGCGCGATGCGCAGGTCGCGTGCGCCGACGATGCCCTCGAGACGTCCGTCGTCGTCGAGCACGATGAAGTCCTCGCCGCCGCGTGCGAGCTCGATGAGCGAGGTCGCCCACGCCGATCCGCGCACGACGATCGGCGGCTTCAGCGGCACGTCGCCGACGCGGAGCCGCCGCAGCGCCGACATGTCGCTCGCCGATCCGAGGCGCAGTCCGAGGGTCGCGAGTTCGGCGGTGTAGAGGCTGTGCCGCTCGAAGATCCGCGCGACGATCGTCGAGATGGCGGCGACGAGGATCACCGGCAGGAGGACGCTCGGTTCGCGCGAGAGTTCGTAGACGAGCATCGCGCCCGCGAGCGGCGCGTGGGTGCTTCCCGCGACCACGCCGGCCATGCCGGCCAGCGCGAGCGGGGCGGGGCCGACGTCGCGCACGAACGGGATGTACTCGCCGAGGCTGCCGAAGGCGCCGCCCACGAGCGCGCCGACGAGGAGGCTCGGGGCGAAGAGGCCGCCGATGCCGCCCGAGCCGAGCGTCAGGCTGGTCGCCACGCACTTCACGACCGCGAGGCCGAGGAGGAGCGCCGCGACCACCACCGCGGTGTCGCGCGCGTAGAACGATGGCTCGAGCACCGCCCTCGCCAGCGGATATCCGTTGCCGTAGAAGGGTGGCACGGCGCCCTGGCCGAAGTCGAGCCACTTCGAGGCGAACGCCACGTGGAGCACGCCGAGCACCGCGAGGATGCCCGCGCCGCACGCGGGGAGCAGCCACTTCGAGACGGGCAGCTTTCCGAAAGCGACCTCGGAGGCCTGCAGCGTGCGGATGAAGAAGACGCTCGCGATGCCGCAGACGAGCCCGAGCATCGCGAAGGCGGGGGTGGTCGTGATCGAGAGTCCGTCGCCCGTGCCGCGGAAGACCTCGGCGCCGACGCCGAAGAGCGGCTCCTGCGTGCCGAGGATCGTCTGCACCGTCGCGGCCGCGAACACCGCCGCGATCACGATCGGCGTGAACGTGCGCAGCGAGAAGTCGCGCAGCAGGACCTCGAGGACGAAGAAGATGCCCGTGAGCGGCGCGTTGAAGACCGCGGCGATGCCGGCCGCCGCGCCGCAGCCGACAAGCGTGGTCGCGCTCTGCGGATCGGCGCGGAGCGCGCGCGCGATCACCGATCCGAGCGTCGCGCCGATCGTGACGATGGGGCCTTCCGGTCCCGCCGAACCGCCCGACGCGATGGTCGACGTCGCGCCGAGCCAGGTGCGCGCCGCAAGCGCTGCGGGGAGCTGCGCGCGCTTCCGATGGATCGCGTAGAGCACGCTCGACACGCCGTGGCCCTGGATCCGGATGCGGAAGGCGCTCTTGATCGCACCGCAGAGGATCGCGCCGATCACGGGCACGATGGCGACCGCCACGGCGACCTGCGCGGGGTGCTCCCGAAGCCAGGTCATCGACGCGTGCTCGGCCCACTGGATGGGTCGGATAAATGCGAGCGCGATGACGGCGAGCGCCATCCCCGTCACAGCGGCGACGAGCAGCAGGCGTCGGTCGCGCTGGAGGCCGACGCGCGCCATCGTTCGGGCAAACGCCCGCGCGAGGCGTGGTTGCGGCGGTCCATCGACCTCTCGGCGGTCGGGACGGCGGGGGAGCGGGGGTGTCTCGTCGGAAGTTGCCACGGGAACGGCGGAGCGCGCGTCGAACGGCGCTCGGGATGGCCGCTATACTAACCCCCTTCCCCCAAGGACAGCCCATCCGGGCCACACGCCATGATTGAAGCACTGAAGAGCGACCACATCGTCGAGAAGCTCGGCGGCCGGTTCAAGTTGACCGCCCTCATCCAGCGCCGCCTCGCCGAGATCATCGACGGCGCGCGTCCCCTCGTCGACCGGAACGGCCGTTCCGATCTCGAGGTCGTGATCGACGAGATCATGCAGGACAAGATCACGCTCGAGATCGATCCCGAGCACATCGAGAAGATGAAGGGCACCCCGTCGCGCAAGCGCTGACGGATCGACGACCTCGCGGATCCGGTTCGCGCGCCCCCGACGCGGCCTGATCGTCGTTGGCAGGGAGGGCGGCCTGCGACTTCGCGGCTGCATCCCCGGCCTTCGTGCGTGTCGGACTCCCTGCACATGAACCACGGGAACCCGGACAATCCGCAGCGAGGCGAGCCTCGGCCCTTCGAGGGCCGCAGGGTCGCGGTCTGCGTCTGCGCGGGGATCGCCTCCTACAAGGTCTGCTCCGTCGTGAGCGCGCTCGCGCAAGGCGGCGCCGAAGTCACCGTCGCCATGACGGCCGACGCGCAGCGCTTCGTCTCGCCGCTCGTCTTTCAATCGCTTGCGGGGCGGCCGGTCCTGACGAGCCCGTGGGATTCGGCGAATCCCGCCGACCCGCAGCACATCCGGGCCGCCGCGGGCCTCGACCTCTGCCTCGTGGCGCCGTGCACGATGGACATGCTGGCGCGGCTTGCGAACGGCCGCGCGGACTGCATGGTGTCGCTCCTCGTGGCGTCGATCGACCGTGCGAGGACGAAGGTGCTGCTCGCGCCGAGCATGAACGAGGCGATGTGGCGTCAGCCCGCCACGCAGCGCAACCTCGCCACCCTCCGGGCGGACGGCTTCGAGATCATCGAGCCGGGAACCGGCTGGCAGGCCTGTCGTGCCGTCGGTCCGGGGCGCCTGCCCGAGCCCGACCAGCTGCTTGGTGCGCTCGTGAATGCGCTGCGCGGTGCGCCGCGCGGTTGAACGGGCGGGCCGTGCGCGCCGATCGTCGCCGTCGTCCCGGACGACGCGCCTCCCGACGCGCCTCCCGACGGGTTCATCGACGTGTCAAATCGCGGGTTTCCGCCCGATTCCGATCCGTCCGGCTTCCAACCGAGGGTGGCGGTGCTACGTTCCGATGCCGGTCCCGTCGGCGTTCGGAGCCGGACGGGGTTCCAGCGGCCCGCTGGCCCGCTGGCCCGGTCACCCAGTTTCGAGAACGCTCGAGC
>JBIIYI010000144.1:0-6903 GCA_044346895.1 Phycisphaerales bacterium | reverse complement strand
GGTGTCGCGCCAGCCCGTCGCCGTCACTTCGAATCCGAGTGCTGGGCGATCCTTCACCGTGCGGAGGATCGAGATTTCATCTTCGATTTCGGCGAGTGCCGCGCGTGTCTCTTCGCGCGCCGCCGCATCGTGCTCGAGCAGCGGAAGTGATCGTTCGATGCGATTGATGGATCCCGCGAATCGCGCTTCGTCGTAGATGCCTGCGTCGCCGCCGAGCGCCTTGATGTAGACATCGAGCGCGCGGCCTTCAGACCCCACCTTTGGAAGTTGCGCATTGATCGCCTGCACGCCATCGAACGCGATCACCGGCTGCTTGAAGTAGAGGATCGTCGCCGCCGCGCAATACGCGGCCGCAGCCACCGTTCCGCCGATGAACGCGAAACGCGCGGTTGTACCCACGGCGCGGTCGAACGAGCCACGCTTGGCGATCGCGGTTCGTCGAAGCGCCCGGGCGCTCTCGCGCGGATCGCCGTACGCGCCGACCAGTTCACTGGCGTTGCGTCCGGCGGCGATTCCCTCGCTGAAGTGCGACACGAGCTCGCCGGCGATGTCGACCTGCTCCGCTCGGCGAAGACGGGTGCGTCGTACCACATCGGTGATCAGCCGCGCGACCTCGATCGGAAGGCCCGACGAGGCGATGCGGTCCCGGACGGCTCGACTCTTGAATCCAAACATGCGATCCTCCGTGGACTGACTTCAGGCGAGCGAGCGTCCTGCGCGCGCGACGTCGTCGATCGATGCGGCTCCGGAAATCAAGCGCGCCATTCCGATGTGGGCCATCCCGGTGTGCGCGAGGCGAATGTGCGCGAGTCGAATGCGCGCAAGTCCGAGCGACGCCATCGCCTTCGTGATCTCGCGCCACTGGTCCGTGTCCTCGGCGAGGCGCGACTTCCCCGCCCGGGTGAGCGCGTAGTACTTGCGCGGGCGCGCGCCCGACTCGTCCCAGCGCGACTTCACGAGACCCTTCGCCTCGAGGTTGTAGAGCATCGGATATACGGTCGATTGCCCGAGATGCAGCGCGGTTCCCTTCGTCCGCGCAAGCGCCTCGACGATGGCGTAGCCGTAGAGCTCGCCCTCCTCGAGGACCTTCAGGACCGCGAGCATTCCCGCGCCTCGGATGAACTGGTCGTCTGCCGCCATGGCCGCTCCTCGTGCGATGACCGGAACCGCGCGGCGCCTTCCGGAGCGCCGACTCCGGCACCGGGGCCGCTGATGCTATGTTCGGCATAGTATGTGGTCCTTCATGAAATGCAAGGGCAGCATCGGAGTTCCGATCATGCGATGCCCGTCTCAGCGCCGTCCGGTCGGCGTTGCCTTCGGAGGACGAGGCCTTCGGAGGACGAGGCCTTCGGAGGACGAGGCCTTCGGATGGCGAGGTGAACGACGATCCGTGACGGGGATTCGCGTCGGGATTTCCGTCGGAATCCTTCGTCTGGAATTTTCGCCCACCTTCTCGGATCCGCACCCGGCCGTCGGTATAGTCGGCGGCGGCGCGGGGGAAGAAGCGATGAGAACGCAGCAAATCCAGCAGTTTTTGAACGAGCCGGGCGTGGACGCGCACCGAATTCGATGCACGAGCGGGGCGGAGTACCTGATCCACGACCAATCCCAATGGTGGTTCATGAGGGATCAGCGGGTACTCATGATCGTCGTGGATGGCAGAACGACGGCTGCCCTCGATCCGATGCTGGTCGAGTGCATCGTGTCGTCGAATCCGGAGCAGGAGCGTGTGACCGATGAGCGTGACCGATGAGCGTGACCGATGAGCGTTGAGCAGGAGGATCGATCCGATGAAGCCGACCATCGATGAAGTGTGCAGAATGCTGGGACAGATGCAGGTAGGTGTCAGGCGGCCCGTGCCATATCGGCCCGTCCGACTCGTGTTCAGAACCGAGGATGGGATCCACGCCTTCACGATCGAGGGACGCGGAAACGTCGGGGTAGTCAAGGGTCTTGAGCGCTTCCACGTCGTCGCGCCCAGCGGGAAGACCGAAGTCTATTACTACGACGAACTCGTCGAGGCTGGATTCGTGGACGAGCTCGATGCGAAGGATGCGTCACGCGCCGCGGGCTGAAGTCACGCGCCGCGGGCTGAAGTCACGCGCCGCGGGCTGAAGTCACGCGCCGCGGGCTGAGATCACGCGCCGCGGGCTGAGATCACGCGCCGCGGGCTGAAGTCAAGCGCCGGAAGGCGCAAGCACGTCATGCAACGCAACCGCCCGAAGTGCGACCGCCGCCCGCGCGAGTCAGCGCAAACGGGCGGCGGTCGTCCATGCGGCGGGAGGTACCCAACTCCCTCCCCGGCCGGTGGGCTGTGGTGGCGGTGCGGAGATCGTCTGCGACCTGCGCAACCGGGTCGCCGGCATCGCAAAGCGCGTGCCCATCCTCGGAAGCCCGCCGCGGTGGGCCCGAGCGGCCTCGTCCGTGCAGCGACTGCCCGAGCAAGCAGCTGCCTGCCTCGATGGCAGCCGTGCGCCGATCATGCGTGATCGCTCGTGCGCCGCGATCCGATTCCACGCGCTTCATGCCGTCGCAGCGTGACGCCGGCGTGGCGTGGCGTCGTCGACCGACCGGTCGCGCGACGCGCCCATCCCCCGCGCCCATCCCCGCGCGCATTCGAAGTGCGCATCCGAAGTGCGCATTCGAAGTGCGCACGCGCGATCGCTCCGCCCCCGCGCCGTATGCTGCGACGGTGCCCGTGGCCGTGATCCCGCAACTCTCGACGAAGCCCTCCGCGCGGGAGCGCGCCGCAGGCGTCGTGCGCGTCGGAGAACGCGCGCTGCTCCGGTACGCGCGCGAGGACGACGGGCCTGGCTTCCTCGCCATGCTCTCCCGTTCGCGCGAACATCTCGCGCCGTGGATGCCGCGCACCGCCCGCGGGAGCGAGCCGTCGTTCGGCCGACGCTTGGCGCGCATGCTGCGACCCGCCAGCGATTCCGCCGGTCGACTGCGGCTCCTCGTCTGCGCGCGCGACGATGGTCGAATGGTCGGTGTGGCCAGCCTCGGGGGGATCAGCGAATGGCCGAGCCTCGATTGCCATGTCGGCTACTGGCTTGCGGCGGGTGAACCCGGCAAGGGGCTGATGCGAGACGCCGTGTCGGCGCTCGTCGACCATGCGTTCGAGGAGCGCGGACTGCACCGCGTCGCCGCGAACATCATTCCGCACAACAATCGCTCGATCGCGCTCGTGCGGGCGCTCGGGTTCACGCGCGAGGGTCTGCTCCGCGGACTGATCGAGATCGACGGCGCGTGGCGCGACCACGAGTGCTGGTCGGTCCTCTCGACCGAATGGCGTGGCGGCGCACTCGACCGGAGTGCCGCGCAGGGCTCATCGCGCCGGAAGACATCGCGCCGCGCGTGAGCCGCGCGGCGCGATGGATGTTCAGTTGATTTCGGACCGCCGGACAATCCGGGCCCAGGCCCATGCGGCACGCGGCGGGTGCTTGCTCGCACTCAGCGTCTGCGTCGACGAGCGCCGATGCCGACCAGTCCAAGGAGCGCGAACGTACCGGGCGCAGGAACCGGCACGCCGACCACCTTGTCCGAGTTGCCGTCCTCGAAGCCGCGGAAGCGCGCGACGAAAGCGTGTCCGTCGGTGCCGTCGAAGAACGACGCATCGGTGAGCGATGCGAGGATCGAAGCCGATGCCGTGACGTTGAAGACCGTCGTCCGTGAACTACCCACGGCGATTCCCGCCGACGGCGAGCCGCCTCCGAGCCAACTCGTACTCGTGGAGGCCCCGAAGTCGAAATCCCCGTACGGATTTCCCGCGACATTGACCAGCAGATTCCAGTCGGAATCCGGAGCCGCGAGCGTCAACGTGACGCCATCGACCACGTTGAATGCGAAGGCCGTGAGCCAGCCGCCGTTCGACTCGGCCGACGTGTTCGTCAGCGTGACGGCGAGCGATCCGGTGGTCTCTCCCGTCGCGGTGAACTCCATCGAGCCCTCGAAGAGACCGATGCCCATCTCGCTCATGCCCGACGAGAAGAAGAGCGCTGCGGAGGCGGGGCTGGCAAATGCGAGACCGCATCCCGCGGCGGCGAGCAATCTGGAGTACGACATTTCAAGACCCTCTTCTCATATCGATCCACGCCGGCCAAGGAGCCACGTGGCCATCCGCGTGGCCATCCACGTGGCCATCCACGGCCATCCACGGACAACGGGGCAACAGCCCACAACCTCGATCGCTTCGGCGCTCGAGGAGTTGGCGCGCCCACACGAACGTGCGTGGCGCGACCTTGGGGGGAGAGACTTCCGCGCCCTACCTTTGCGTCTCGGTGATCGAAATTTACGAAAGTCCGACGTCGGACGACCGAGAACGGTGGTGGTGTCGAGACCTGCCGGCCAAGGCAGAGCGGTTGCCAAAAAGCACTTCGCGCCGCAAGGGACGCATGCGGCGCGAAGGACGATCGAGAAGGTCGGATACGGGAAGCCTGTGTGGCGTCCGATCAGCGCCGGCGACGGGCGACGAGACCCGCAAGCCCGAGGAGAGCGATCGCGCCGGGCGCAGGCACGGGCACCCCGACGACCTTGTCGGAGTTGCCGTCCTCGAAGCCGCGGAAGCGCACGACGAAGGCGTGTCCGTCGGTGGCGTCGAAGAACGAGGCCTCCGTGGCACCGGACAGAACGGCGGAGCTCACCGCGGTCACCGCGAAGGTCCAGACGCCGGTTCCACCCACGCCGATGCCGAGGCTCGGTGGGCCACCACCCTCCCAGGAGTTACTCGTCGACGCACCGAAATCGAAGGTACCGAACGGGCTACCCGAGGCGTTCGTGAGCAGCCCCCAGCTCGCCGACGGAGCAGACGCGAGGGTGAGCGAGAGCCCATCGATGACATCGAAGGCGAAGGCAGTCAGCCAGCCGCCGTTGGCGACCGGGGACGTGTTGGTCAGGGTGACCGAAAGCGTTCCCGTGGTCGCGCCCGTCGCGGTGAACGACATTTCGCCACTGAAGGAACCGAGCCCCATCTCGCTGATCCCGCTCGAGAAGACGAACGACGCGGAGGCCGTGGAAGAGATGGAAATCGCGGCCACAAATGCAGCCACGGAGACCGACATTCCCGGAACAGAGGAGGAGCGCATGGAGATTTCCCGCTTCAGGGGCGGGACCTCAGGGTGCCGGGACGGACATCCCGGCGGGGACAGGGGGCACAGGTCAGGACACGACGGCACGCCTGGCCGGACAGCCAGCCCCTTGACTCAACTCCAGACCCCATGAGGCCACGGATTTCCGTCGGGGGAAGCCTTGCCACGAGAATGTCCGCCAGTCTCGCGTGGTGCATTCTTCACAACGCCCGATAGCGCGGTCGCAGGGGCCTTCCAGATCCTCCAAAGGAGGGACGCGGATCTGACGCAAGCCCATTCGACACCCCTGCTTCCGAGCCGCTTGCGATTCGTTGCTCCTTGGTCTACCCTCCCCCTCCCGCCGCGCGTCGTTCGCGGCGACACAATCCAACGGGCCTGTAGCTCAATTGGGAGAGCGCTTCCATGGCATGGAAGAGGTCGTCGGTTCGAGCCCGATCAGGTCCACTGCAAGACACGCCGCAAGCACCGCTTGCGGCGTTGTCGTAGGTGCTGCACGGTGCCGCACGTCGCGGTGCAGCACGGCGTTGCCGCAGGCGACGGGGTCGGGCATCGCGCTCCGCGTTGGGCAGAATCGGCGACGCGCCTTGGCGACGCAATCCACTCGATGCGCGGGCACGCGATACTGGCGCCGCCCGTTCACTCCCCCATCCGCCGCATCGAAGGAGTCCGCATGATTCGCCACGCCATCCTGGCCCTCACCGCCACGCTGCTGACCATCGCGATGCAGGCCTTCGCGGCCGCACCCGCGGGCCATCTTCCCCCGCCCTCCGCGTCTTCCTCCGCGAACAGGATCTTCCTCGAGCTTGAAAAGGAAGTCATTCCGCTCCAGGAGGTACGGGGAGGCGCGATGGTCGGCGTCACCGAGGGCGTGGGCGCATCGCGCAGGATCGCGCGCGTCGAGTGCGAGCCGATCGACCTGACGTTGAGCGCCTCCATCGCCGCCAAGCTCGTCGCACCGTTCCTCGATGAATCCAGCAAGACCATCTCGGGGGCGATCGTCACCTGCGGGGCGGACGGCGTGCCCGTGCGGCGGATGCGATTCACGAATGCGCTCGTCGACTCGATGACCTTTGGAAAGCTCGACGCCTCTTCGAAGTCCTCGCATGCCCTCGGGGTTCGCTTGCGCGCCGAGTCGACCGACAGCGTGGCGGTGACGGGCGAGAAGCCGATCGTCATGCCGAAGGACTCGTCGAAGCCCCCGCTCGCTTCGAGCTTCAGGATCGAGATCCCGGGACTCGATGGCAATCGGGTGGCGGTCGTCGAGGAGTTCACCGTGCAGCGACCGCCCGCTGCGCGAGGAAGCCTCGCGAGGGGACTCGTGATCTCGAACATCAAGCTGGCGGTGTCCTCGGCAAGCAGGGCGGGCTTCGAGAGCTGGCACCGCGAAACCGTGCTGAACCGCGCCTCGAGCCCGAAGACCATGACGATCTCGATGCTCACGCCGGACATGAAGACGGCGCTCTTCACGCTTCAGGGAACGAACACGGGCATCCTCGCGCTGCGCGAGATCCCGCGCGACGGCGACGCCGCCCTAGAGCGCTTCGAGGTCGAGCTCTTCGTGGGCCAGTTCAAGGTGCTTCCCCCGCGCTGACGACGCGGACGCTGAGAGTGCGTCGCGAGGACGCGGATCGAAGCGGCCGCCGCGCGCGCCGCGACAGCGAACCGTTCAGTTCGCCTCGCCCCACGCGCTCAGCAGCGTCGCGAGGTCGCCGGGCCCGATGAAACCGTCCGCATCGAGGTCGCACTCGGGCGCTTCCTTCGCCGAAAGCCCCCAACGCGAGAGCAGCCACGCGAGATCGCCGGCGTCGACCACGCC
>JBIIYI010000143.1:0-6918 GCA_044346895.1 Phycisphaerales bacterium | reverse complement strand
ACACTCCCACGCGCCCCGCGGTTCCGCGGGGCGCGTGTCGTTGGCGGTGATCGGATGTCTTCACGCGAGACGCCGAGCGGAGCGAGGCGGTCGTCGTCAGCCCTTCCTGCGCGTCCACGGCCACGCCATGTGCTCCTGCCGGCCCGTGCACTCGTCGCGGATCAGTTCGAACCGCACGGTGTCGCGCACGACCTCGGCCTTGTAGGCCCCCGGGATGTCCGCGCACGAGGACGTGTTCGAGAGGTTCGTGAAGACCGCCGTCGAACCGTCGTAGGTCCAGCGGCCGACCGCGCCGCGCGCGGGCCTGTCGCCGCGCGCCGGCACGTCCACCGAGAAGATCCCCGTCGGCTCGACGACCAGCATCGCGCCGTCGAGTTCGCTCGTCCATGCGCCGACGAACGGCGCGTCCGCGAGCGTCGCCGACTTCGTCTCGCCCTGCTCGGTCTCGACGGTCGAGGCGCACGCGCCGACGAAGGTGCATGCGAACGCGAGCGCGGTGCGGACGAACGGGGCGTGGAGGGCGTTGCGGTCGTGCATGGAGGTCGATGGTCCGTTCAGGCGAGTCGGTTGTGCGAGCGGGCGAGATGCTCGAGATCGGCGAGCCGCGCGGCGAGGGCCTCGCGCGTCGGCGCGACGAGGTTCGCATGACCGACCTTGCGGCCCGGTCGCGGCGCCTTCCCGTAGAACTGCGCCGAGGCGCCGGGAATCGCGAGGATCTCGCCGATCGGCGGGAGCCCGCCGATGAGGTTCACCATCGCCGAGGGTTCCGGCGCGCCCGCATCGCCGAGCGGAAGCCCGGCGACCGCGCGCATGTGGTTCTCGAACTGGCTCGTGCGCGCGCCCTGGATCGTCCAGTGTCCGGAGTTGTGGACGCGCGGCGCGATCTCGTTCGCGATGAGCGTGCCGTCGGCGACGAAGAGTTCGAGCGCGAGCGTGCCGATGTGGCCGAGGCCCTCGAGGACGCGCCGCGAGTATCCCTCCGCGGCGCGGGCGAGCGCGTCGGGCACGTTCGCCGGAGCGACCGAGCGGAAGAGGATGCCCTGCGTGTGGAGGTTCTCGACGAGCGGGTAGACGACGGCGCTCCCGTCGGCGCCGCGCGTCGCGACGACCGAGACCTCGCGGTCGAACGGGACGAACGCCTCGTAGATCGACGGCGCGCGACCGAGCGCATCCCACGCCGGCGCGAGTTCGGCCGCGCCGCGCACGACGCGCTGGCCCTTGCCGTCGTAGCCGAGCGAGCGCGTCTTGAGGACGCCGTGCGTCCCGACCGCGGAGAGCGCGACGTCGAGGTCGCGCTCGCTGCCCACTTCCGCGAAGGGCTGGACCGGAACGCCCGCGTCGCGCAGGAACTCCTTCTCGCGGATGCGGTCGCAGGTCCGTTCGAGCGAGCGCAGTCCGGGGCGGACGTCGCGGCGCTGCGCGACCGCCGCGAGGCTTGCGGTCGGCACGTTCTCGAACTCGAAGGTGACGACGTCGACCGCGTCGGCGAAGCGCGCGAGCGCGTCGAGATCGCTCCACGGCGCGCAGATGTGGCGTCCGACGACACGCGCCGGCGCTTCGGGCGAGGGATCGAAGAAGACGCACTCGATGTCGAGCGGAATCGCCGCGAGGCCGAGCATCTGCCCGAGCTGGCCGCCGCCGAGGATGCCGACCCGCCGGACGCTCACGCCTGCTTCCCCGGCACCGGATTGGCGAGGACGTCGGCGGTCTGCTTCGAGCGGAACGCCGAGAGCCGCTCCGCGATGCCCGCGTCGAGGTGCGAGAGGATGCCGGCCGCGAGGATCGCGGCGTTCACGGCGCCCGCGCGGCCGATGGCGAGCGTGCCGACCGGAATGCCCGCGGGCATCTGCACGATCGAGAGAAGGGAATCCATGCCGTGCAGGGCCTTCGACTCGACGGGTACGCCGAGGACGGGGAGGTCGGTCTTCGAGGCGCACATGCCGGGAAGGTGCGCGGCACCGCCCGCACCCGCGATCACGACCTTCAGGCCGCGCGCGCGCGCGGAGTCGGCGTAGTCGAAGAGGAGATCGGGCGTCCGGTGCGCCGAGACCACGCGCGCTTCGAACGGGATTCCGAGCGCCTCGAGCGTGGAGGCGGCGTGCTGCATCGTCTCCCAGTCGGACTGCGAGCCCATGATGATCCCGACGAGCGGGCGAGGAGCGTCGTTCGGCATGGCGCGATGCTACGGGAAGCGGCCTCCGGCGTGGGTGGGGGAGGTGCTACCATCGCCTCCCCGCCGGGGGCACATCCTCGGCGGTCGCCCCCGCGCACTTCGGAAGGACCACCATGAGCTCGCTTCGCGTCAACGGTCAGTACGTCCTCATCAAGGATCCGGAGAAGAAGGACTTCGTGGCCTTCGTCAACCTCTGCATCCCGAAGGTCGGGCCGGAAGGGTCGATCCCGCACATCGCGGCGAGCACCCTCGCCGGACTCCTCGCCGAGGGCAAGCCGCACTCGGACGGCGTCGTCCAGGCGGGCTTCGAGGTGTGCGCCTCGCTCGGCATCAAGAACATGTGGGTCGACGGCACGAGCGCGAACGTGACCGAGGAGGTCGCCACCGACGCGGCCGCCGGCCTCGAGACGGCCTTCGGCTTCGCGGCGGTCGAGTCGGGACTCGCGATGGGGGCCGCCATGTGCAACGCCTTCCGCCGCACGATCAACCTCAACGACACGCCCGTGCGGGTGCTCCGGCAGGGGCGCGAGGCGATGGAGGCGGTCGCGAAGAAGGTCTCGGCCGCGAAGCAGATCAACGAGCCGATCTTCATGACCGGTGGGAGGCTGCTGGGCGCGCTTCTGAAGGAAGGGAAGACGACCGAGGAGCCCGAGGTGATGTCGGTGCTCTGCATGCTTTCCGACTTCGGCGTGACCCACGTCCGCATCGACCTCGAGAAGAGCACGCTCGGCTTCGGGATGTTCAACCCGGCCAACGCCATGGCGAGCGGCATCCTGCAGGGTCTCGGCGCCGACAAGGTCAAGACCATCCGCGAGAGCGTCGAGAAGGTGAACGCGCAGTTCCGTCAGGTCGCCGATCGCGACATGGCCGCGCAGCGCGCCCAGGCCGGCCAGTCCGGTCAGGAGCAGCGGATCGCCGTTCCGAACGTGATGGGCACCCGCCGCCGTCGCTGAGGCCGACCCCAGGCGAGGGGCGTGGCGTGCGTGGCGCGGCGTCGTGAGACTCCGGCTGCGAGGGTGCGGCGCCCGACCCGGCCCGCTGCCGCCGCGGAAGGCGAGATGGCGGTCTGGGCCGTGCGAGGAGACGGCATTTTCTGCCGTCGACCCGCTCCGAACGCCGACATCTCCGCGATGTCCGTTCGTCCATGCCTCGGCTCCGATCGTCTTCACCGGGCGCTGCCCACGCGCCCGAGCACGCGCCCGAGCACGCGCCCGATCCCGCGCCCGATCCCGCGTTCGATCGTCTCGGCGTTCGCCGCCATCGCGTCGGCGTGCGCCAGCGAATTCGCCTTCGGCGCGACTTCCGAGAAGGGGCTTTCCGAGGCAGCTCCGTCGATCAACGTGCTGCGGAGCACGCTGCACGAGTCGCCGCAGGCACGCCTCGAGCACGCACTGCAGCAGTTCACGATCTGGCAGAACTGGGCGGAGATGATCGTCGCGGTCGGGCTTGCGGTCGCACTCGCGTCGCTCCTCGCCTACCACCCGCGCGCCACGCGTCGTCGGGACATCGCCGAGGCGGCCGAGGAACGGAAGACGCTCGTCATTCTCGGGGTGATCGGCGCGGTCGTTTCGGCGCTCGTCCTGATCGATCAGGCGATGGCCTTCGTCATCTTCGGCATCGGCTCGCTCATCCGGTTCCGCACGGTCATCGGCAATCCGCACATGACGGGCCGTGCGATCCTCGTCGTGGTGATCGGCCTCGCCTGCGGACTCACGCAGTACGTCACGGCGATCATCGTCGCCGGCGCCGGCTGGCTCGTGATCTGGTGGCTGCTGGCGCGACGCGCGACCGAGGTGAAGGTGCGCGTCCCCGCGGGCGCCGACCGTATGAAGGCGCAGATGGTCGCGGCGGAGGCGCTGCGCGCGATGCACTGCCGCGTGCTTGGCCAGCGCGTGGGCGCGTCGGGCCGGTCGTTCACGATCGCGGCGCAGGTCCCGTCCACGCTCGGAGACGAACTGCTCGCGCAGAGCGTGGCGTCGACGCTGACGTCCGAGTTCGGGCGCGTCGAGGTCGAGATGCGCGGGGGTTGAACCCATCGCGCCCTGCCCGCGCACGGCGCTCCCGCGTTCCGCGAGCGGTGCGGGCAGCCCGGCGCATGCGGGAAGTCCGGTGCGCGCCCGCCATCTCGCTGCAGCGGCGAAGGTCTGCGCGCGTTGGTTCGATCAGCCCTCGGTCGACTCGGAAGCCTTCCACTGCGCGATCAGCCTCGCGCGCTTTGCTTCCGGAAGCGAGCGGAACTGGTTCGCGTCGGCGAGCGATGCGAAGCCGATCACCTCTCCCTCGAAGAGCGCGGGAGCGGCCGCCGCGGTGAGCGTCTCTCCGGTGACGGGGCAGGTGGTGTTCGCGATCCCCTTCTGCGCGAGCACCTGCTCGGCACCGAGGCGCGCGCGCTGCTTCGCCTCGAGCGACGCGAACTGCCTCGCGCTCGCGCGGTCGGCGCAGAAGACGGGATAGCACTCGAAGTAGGCGGCCTCGCTCTCGACGGTCACGGTCTCCCCGGTGACGGGGCACGTGAGTTCGGGAAGCACGATCGGCTCGATGCGCATCGCGGGGCTCGCGGTCGCTGCAGCCGTCGGAGCACTCGCGGTGCATCCACCGATCGCGAATGAGAGGAGGGCGGTCGTCGCGAGTGTCGCAGGGATGGGGGCGGAGGATTCGTGGCGGAGTCGCATGCGTCTCACCTGCACGGGCGTGGCTCGTCAGGCACCCGCCGCCCGGCGGGCGGCATCCGGCGTCTGAACCGAGAGCGGGAAGATTCCTTCACATATGCGAGGATTCATGTTCGCGTTGTGTTCAGGCAACATGAAGTCCGCAATCCAACCTGAATGAAAGGGCGGATTTGACGGCGTTTCTGAACGCGTTCGTGATCCCGTCTTCATGTTCAGAAACCATGAAGACACCCTGTGTCAAGATTCCGTTCCATTCCCGTGAGCGCCAAGACTAGTTTGCGCCGGCTCGGAAGGCGTGGAGTCCACGCCGGAATCGGGATGCGCCGCGGTTTCCACGCGGACGGACTTGAAGCACAGGAGCAGACGCATGACGAAGCTCGGACATGGCATGGCGCTCACCGGCGCGACGACGCTCTCGCTGGTCGCGCCCGCAGTGGCGGACGATGCGGAACTCGCACGGCAGATCGCCGAACTCAAGAAGGCGAACGATGCGCTGGCGGCGAAGGTCGAGAAGCTCGAGGCGGGCGCCAACGGCGAGGAGTGGCTCACCGAGCGCCGCGCGGAGGAGATCCGCGGGATCGTGACCGACGTCCTCGGCGACGCCGACACGCGCACGAGCCTCCAGTCGGCCGGCGCGACCGCCGGCTGGAACAAGGATCAGGGCGGGTTCTTCATCGCGAGCCCGAGCGGCGACTTCAAGCTCAACATCAAGGGGCAGGTCCAGTTCCGCTGGGCGTACGACCAGCGTTCCAACAAGGGCATCACCGAGACGAACCAGCCGGGCACGGGCACGCAGGCCGTTCCGAAGGAGAACGTCTGGGGCTTCGAGAACCGCCGCACGAAGATCGCGTTCACGGGCTTCGTCATGGATCCGAGCTGGACGTACGAGGTCCAGCCGGTGTTCAACCGCACGCCCGGATCGGTCTCGTCGGGCGCGCAGACGTTCTCGAACGGCAACATCGTCGGAAGCGTCGAGAACGTCTGGATCCAGAAGACCTTCGACAACGGCTTCAACGTGCGCGTCGGTCAGTTCAAGGCGCCGTTCCTGCGCGAGGAACTCGTCTCAAGCAGCGCGCAGCTGGCGGTCGAGCGGTCGCTCGTGAGCGACATGTTCTCGACGAAGTTCTCGCAGGGCATCCAGGTCGAGTACGGCGGCCGCACGGGCGATCCGTTCAAGGCGCAGTTCTTCTACGGCGACGGCCTGCGCGCGAACGGAACGAGCGTCCCGACCGACACCGCGACCGCGTGGGCGAGCCCGGCCGGCGGATTCGCCGGCGGATACACCACGCCGTTCAACGGCAACCTCACCAACTGGGCGTTCGCCGGCCGCGTCGAGTGGCTCGGCGCGGGCAGCTGGAAGCAGTTCCGCGACCTCAACAGCTTCCGTGGCGAGGAGTCGGGCTGGATGGTCGGCGTCGGCGGCATGGGGCAGTCGATCCGGCCCTCGACCGAGGGCGACGTGACCGCGAAGACCACGCAGTCGATGTGGGGCATGACGGCGGATCTCACGATGGACTTCGGCGGCGCGAACCTCTTCATGTACGGCGTGTATCGCCGCGTGAATCTCACGGGCGACGTGACGACGCGCGATGGCGAGGCCGACGGCATGAACCAGTGGGGTGCGGTCGTGCAGGGCGGCGTGTTCGTCTCGAACGAGGTGGAGCTGTTCGCGCGGTACGAGGTCGGCGACACCGACACCGACCAGTTCCGCACGGTGGAGCCGGGTGTCGAACTCGAGCTCGACTCGATCGTGACCGCGGGCTTCAACTACTACGTCGACGGCAACAAGGACGTGAAGTGGACGACCGACTTCGGTTACGCGTTCACGCCGATCGGTGACTTCGCGTCGAGCGGCGCCGATTGGCTGCAGGACTTCTCGGGCAGCACCGACGACGGCTTCACCAACGACGGACAGTGGGTGATCCGCACGCAGCTGCAGTTGCTGTTTTAGGTTTGAGCGCTCGAGCGCGGCTCTTGCCGCGCCCTCGCTGTGGCCGCCCTCGCCGCGAGTCGAAGTTTGAGTGGAGGCGCGGCGGGGCGAGATGCGTCGTGTTGGAGCGCTCGAGCGCGGCTCTT
>JBIIYI010000142.1:0-6934 GCA_044346895.1 Phycisphaerales bacterium | reverse complement strand
GCGTCCGACGGCCGAGATCGCCGCGGCTGGCGGGCGCGAAGCCCTATCATCGACGCCCATGCAGGACGGACCGCGCCCGAAGCAGCAGTTCACCGCGACCGCAGAGACGAAGCCCGCGCCGCGCGCGGGCGGTGAGTCGGCGTGGCCGGGCCCCGATCCGACCATCGCGCCGGTCACGGTGCGCTCGCTGCAGCGGGCGGTGCGCGAGGGCCGCAAGTTCGCCGCGCTGACCTGCTACGACGCGACCACCGCCCGCTGGTTCGAGCGTGCGGGCGTTCCCGTGCTCCTCGTCGGCGATACGGCGGCGGAGATGATCCTCGGCTACCCGAACACGCTGCACGCGCCGCTCGACTTCCTGATCCTCCTCACGGCGGCGGTCAAGCGCGGCGCCCCGCGCGCCCTCGTGATGGCGGACATGCCCTTCCTCAGCTACCACGCCGACGACGCCGAAGGCGTGCGCAACGCGGGGCGCTTCATGACCGAGGGAAGCGCCGACGTCGTCAAGCTCGAGGTCGATGCGTCGTTCGCGCCGCTGGTCGCGCGGATGAGCCGCGCCGGCATCCCGGTCGTCGCGCACATCGGTTCGCGCCCGCAGCATGCGAAGCAGGTCGGCGGCTACGTCGCGGCCGGGAAGACCGCCGACGACGCCATGAAGATCCTCGCCGATGCCGAGGCGATGATCGCGGCGGGCGCCACCATGCTCCTCGTCGAGGCGACGCCGGTCGAGGTCACCGAGGAAATCGTCCGTCGGTCGCCGGTCCCCGTCATCGGCTGCGGCGCCGGACCATGCTGCCACGGGCAGGTGGTGGTGATGCACGACCTCCTCGGGCTCACCGACCGTCAGCCGCCGTTCGCGCTCCCGATCGTGACGCTGGCGCGTCAGCTCGGCGAGATGGCGAGCGAGTGGAGGTCGCGCGTCGGCACGGGCGCGCTCGGGGAGCATCCGTACGCGCTCTCGGACGAAGAGAAGACCGAGTTCTTCCGACGGATCGGCCGAGGCTGAGCATCCGTCGGGCCGAGGAAGGCTACAACCCGCCATGCGACAGTTTCCCTACGCAGGTCCAGGTCTTGTCGTCGCCGCCGCCGCGGGCATCGCGATGCTCGCGGCGCCGCTCGCGATCCGCCGTGCCAACGACGCGCAGGCGGATGCCGGGATCCTCCGGGCTTCCCGCATCCTCGAGAGCGCGCCCACGGCGCTCGCGGGCCGGGATGCCGAACGTCCTGAGCGCCCGGAGGCCGCCACCGCGGGCGCGGGCGAGGGCGAGAGCGCGGGCGACGACGAGCGCGAGTTCGACCGGGCGCTCCCGCTCCTCGAGCAGTTGAACCGCGCGCACCGCGCGATCGCGACGCTCGTCGAACCGAGCGTCGTCCACGTCAGCACGATGCTCTCGATGCAGCGCCGGAACTTCGTGGCGCCGTATGCGTCGAGCGGCTCGGGATGGATCTGGGACGAGGACGGCCACATCGTCACCAACGCGCACGTGGTCGAGGGCAGCGACCGCCTGCAGGTCCAGCTCTTCGACGGCGAACTGCGCGAGGCGGAACTCGTCGGCCTCGACCTCCGCTCCGACATCGCCGTCATCAAGGTCGCCCCGGGCGGGCTGCATGCATCCCTGCGCGGCGACTCGGCCACGCTCGCGCAGGGCGACCTCGTCTACGCCTTCGGTTCGCCGTTCGACTTCCGCTTCTCGATGTCCTCCGGCATCGTGTCGGGGCTCGGGCGCACGGCCGGCCTCTCCGACATCGACTACGAGAACTTCATCCAGACCGACGCGGCCATCAATCCCGGCAACTCGGGAGGTCCGCTCACCGACATCCGCGGGCGCGTGATCGGGATGAACACCGCGATCGCCACCGGCCGGGGGAACGGCACGGGGCAGGGGCAGTTCGCCGGCATCGGCCTCGCGATCCCGATGTCGATGATCGAGTCGACCGTGACGCAGATCATCGAGACCGGCGAGGTGCGCAAGGGGTATCTCGGCGTCCGCATGGTCGCGCTCGAGGACCTGCGCGTGCGCGGCGGCGACGGCGTATTCGGACAGGTCGCCGAGGATTTCAAGGGCGATGGCGTCGTCATCTCGGACGTCACCGCGAGTTCGCCCGCCGAGCGCGCGGGCTTCCGCGCCGGCGACGTGATCGTCGCGGCCGACGGCCAGAAGGTCGCGACCAACGAGGGCGTCTCGGCGATCATCTCGTCGCGCAGGCCGGGAAGCGACGTGAAGTTCGAGGTGTGGCGCGCGGCGGAATCGGGCGATGGCGGCGCACGCATGCAGATCGTGGCGACGCTTGCGGAACTCGACTCGAGCGTGAATCTCGCGCCCTACCTCCCGGCCGCGCTCGAGCGCGCGGGCATCGCGCGGATCGCGACGGCGACGGCGGATCGCGCGCGGACGCTCGGCGTGCCGTTCCGGCGCGGCGTGCTCATCGAGGATGCGGCGGATGGCTCCGAGATCGCCGAACTCGTGCCGGACGGAAGCACGATCACCGCGGTGTTCGACCAGCCGATCGGCTCGCTCGACGAGTTCTACACGCGCGTCGCGCGCTCGGTCTCGTCGATGGCCGGTCAGCGGCGGGGCATGATCCGCCGCATCGAGGTCCCGCTCTCGATCACCCTCCCCGACGGACGCGTGGTGAACGTGGCGATTTCCGCGCCGTAGGCCGGGTTCCGGGCTTGGTGACGCACGGGACGCCGTGTACCATCGCGGCCCCGCATGAGCACCAAGGACTCACAGCCGATCCTTCTCGAGGTCAAGGGCCTCAAGACGTGGTTTCCGATCCGCCGCGGCATCCTGCAGCGGACGGTCGGTCACGTGAAGGCGGTCGACGACGTCAGCTTCTTCGTCCGGCGCGGCGAGACGCTCGGCCTCGTCGGCGAATCGGGCTGCGGCAAGACGACCGTCGGGCGGACGCTCCTCCGCCTCATCCCGAACTCGGGCGGCAGCGTGCGCTTCGACGGGAAGGACGTCTTCGGCGCCGGCGCGGTCGACATGCGCCGCCTCCGCCGCGAGATGCAGATCATCTTCCAGGATCCGGGCGGCAGCCTGAACCCGCGCATGCGCGTCGGCAGCATCATCGGCGAGCCGCTCGAGGTGCACGGGCTGACCCAGTCGGCAGACGAGACGCGCGCGAAGGTCGAGGAACTGCTCGTGAAGTGCGGGCTCTGGAAGCAGGCGGCCGACCGCTATCCGCACGAGTTCAGCGGCGGTCAGCGCCAGCGCATCGGCATCGCCCGCGCGCTGAGCCTCAATCCGCGGCTCATCGTCTGCGACGAGCCGACGAGCGCGCTCGACGTGTCGATCCAGTCGCAGATCCTCAACCTCCTCGGCGACCTCCAGGAGGAGATGGGCCTCTCGTACCTCTTCATCTCGCACGACATGGCGGTCATCCACCACATCTGCGACCGCATCGCCGTGATGTACAACGGCAGGATCGTCGAGGAAGGCTCGCGCGACGAGATCATCAACCGCCCGAAGCACGAGTACACGCAGGCGCTGCTCTCGGCGGTGCCCGAGGCGGACCCGCGGCGGAAGAAGCAGCGCATCAGGCTTGCGAACGCGCGCATGTGATTCCCGCCCGGCGCGCGCCGCGTCGGGCGCGACGCGGCTACGCTCCGTGCCATGCGTGGCAAGCCGATCTTCTGGACCGTCATCGCCGTCATCGCCGTCTCAGCCGTGGCGATGAGCGTCGTGTCGTGGAATGTCTTCGCGAACGTGCGCTCCTCGGCGCGCGAGACCGACGCCCGGCTGCGCGAACTCGCGTGGTGCGTGCTCGCCTACGCCGACCGGAACGACGCGTTCCCCACGAGCGAGGCCGAGATGCGCGCGTTCGTCGCGGCGCCCGAAGCCGTGCCCGCATCGCTCGCCACCGCGGCGCCCGCCGGCGCGGAGCGCACCTACCCGACGACGCGCGAGGCGATCGGCGCGACCGAGCCGGCGCCCTCGCTCGACGAGTGCCTCGACTCGATCGAGGTCGAGTGGGGCCTCGCCGGTGACGTGCAGCCGATCCTCCGCTCGAAGGGGAAGCCGACGCTGCAGGGGACGGCGCCCACCGTCGGCCAGTGGCTCTACGCGATGAGCGAGCGCATCCGGGCGCGATGAGGGGTTCACCCGGTGAAACGGGGAGTTCGCCGGGGCGGCGCGGTGCGGCCTGCGCCGCGCCCCGTGCTACATTCCGGGCCCATGTCGTCCACCTCTGACGCCGCCGCGACCGCCGTTTCCGCCGCCAGCGCCGCACCCCGGCCCATCGAGAAGACGCTTCCCGAGACGCCGTTCCGCGACGTGATGGGCGGCGCCCTGCGCTGGTCGATCCCGATCCACGAGCACGGCTTCATCGCGCTCGTCGACGCGATGCCGCGGCTCGTGCCCGAGGGGCAGACCGCCGACAGCGCGATCGTCCAGTCGGCGCGCGTCTCGTACGGGCAGGGGACGAAGATGGTCAGCGAGGACCGCGGGCTCGTCCGCTACCTCATGCGCCACCGGCACTCGACGCCGTTCGAGATGGTGGAGTTCAAGTTCCACATCGCGATGCCGATCTTCATCGCGCGGCAGTGGATCCGCCACCGCACCGCGAACGTGAACGAGTACAGCGCGCGCTACTCGATCATGCCCGACCGCTTCTACCGCCCCGACGTCGAGAACGTCCGCAAGCAGTCGAAGTCGAACCGGCAGGGCGGCGAGGGACCGATCGACGCCGGAACGGCCGAGGACTTCCTCCGGCTTCTCGAGGGCGCGGAGGCGAACTACCAGAAGTACCTCGAGCTCACCGAGAAGGGCGTCGCGCGCGAACTCGCGCGGGCCGTGCTGCCCGTCTCGGTCTACACCGAGTGGTACTGGAAGTGCGACCTCCACAACATCTTCCACTTCCTGTCGCTGCGCATGGATCCGCACGCCCAGATCGAGATCCAGGACTACGCGAAGGCGATGTACGAGCTGATCAAGCCGATCGTCCCGGTCGCGTGCGAGGCGTTCGAGGACTACCGACTCAACGCGATGCACCTGACGGGCCTCGAGATCGACGCGATCCGCACCGGAAGGCCGCTCGCGACGGAGAACAAGCGCGAGACCGCCGAGTGGGAAGCGAAGAAGGCTCGGCTCGGACTGTCGTGAGCGCACGCACGCGCGATCGGAATCCTCTCGGCGCGCCGTGAGCATCGATCGCGCGTCGGCTGCGTGCAGGCCGCGTGCGGGCCGCCGCTCAGATCACCGTTCAGACCACATCGTCGAGCGACTGGATCGCCCCCGCCGCGCCCTCGCTCGCGCCGCCACCCTCGGTGCGCACGCTGATCGCGATCGCGCCCGCGTTGCGCGCGGCGCGCACGCCGTCGTCGCAGTCGTCGAGCAGTGCGAGGTCGGACGTGCCGTCGATCCCGAGCAGTCGTGCCGCCTCGAAGATGCCCCAGGGCGCCGGCGCGGGTTCGCAAGCCTCGTCCGCCGTGACCAGCGCGTCGATCGGCACGCCCGCCCTTTCGAGCGCGTCGAGCTGCGGGCCGAGGAGTCGGCGCTGCGTGCAGCAGATCACGGCAGTGCGCACGCCGCGCGCATGCAGCCGGCGGATCGCCTCGCAGGCGTCGCGGTTCGGCTCGGGCGCACTGCGCGCGGCCTCGAGGAGTCGCGGCTCGAGATCGGCCATCATCGCGGCGATGTCCTCGGGCGTCACCCAGCGCCCGTGTGCGCGGCGGAAGGCCTCCGACACCGAAGGGAGCGCGAAGAGACGCATCAGCTGCGGGCGCCCCGCCGGGCCACGCGTCTCCTCGAGTTCCGCATCGGAGAGCTCGATCGACCAGCGCGCGAGCATGGCTCGGGTGGCCGCGTGGATCGCGCAGCGACCCCGGTCGAAGAGCACGCCATGCCACGACATCGCCACCGCTCGGGCCGACCGGAGTGCCTCGCGGGCGGCGTTCGACGCGGCCGGAGGTTTCGTCGGTTCGACGTTCGGACCGGTGGGATCGGACGTGCTCATGCAGGTGGTCGGCTGGTGAAGACGGGCGCCGTGGTGGCCGGGGCCGTGTGGATCGGGGCCGTGTGGATCGGGGCCGTGTGGATCACATCTGCTCGTTGTCGATGCGCGTCGACTCGAGTTCGCGTTCGGTCGGAATGGCGACGAACCCGACCAGCGGCCTCCCGTCGCCGCGGTCGACCTGCACGAGGCGGATCGGGGTGGGGGGGTAGTAGCGGAGGAGCCCGCCCGGGAACGGACCTTCGCCGCGGACATCCCAGAACTCGTCCAGCGGGATCCGGAGCGTGCCGCCCGCATCGAGGCGCGCGACCCGCTTCATGTAGCGCTGGTTGAGCCAGAGGTCGAACTCGACCCACGACTCGACGGTCGGGTTCACGATCAGCATGGCGTCGCCGTCGTTGAAGACCTGGACGTCGGCGACGCGTTCCTGGCGTGTGCCGAAGGGATACGCGCGGGTGGCCTTCGCCGGGTCGTAGCGGCGCGCCTCGCAGCCCGCCATCGAGCCGACGCCGGCGCCGACTCCAATGCCGCCGCAGACACCGAAGACGGCGAGAACGACGGGGGCGAGGTGGTTGCGGGCCATGGGTCGGATCGTACCAACCGGGCCTGCCGGGCGAAGGTGGGAATGCCGCGGATGTCGGGTGCGGCGTGATCGTGGCTTCGGCCACGCCGTGCGGTCGAGCGGCCCGGCGGCAGGGGCTTTCGCCCGCGCAAGGTCCGCTGCCCGCGCTTCAGATCCCGTGCTTCAGATCCCGCGCTTCAGATCCCGCGCTTCAGACCCCGCGCTTCAGACCCCGCGCTTCAGACCCCGTGCTTCAGAGCCCGTGCTTCAGAGCCCGGCGGCCTTCGTGCTCATCGCCACGAGTTCGCGCGCACGCGCTTCGGTCGGGGCTTCGGCGATCACGCGGGCGATCGGCTCGGTGTTCGACGCGCGGAGGTGCACCCAGCCGTCGGCGAAATCGACGCGCACGCCGTCGGC
>JBIIYI010000140.1:0-7100 GCA_044346895.1 Phycisphaerales bacterium | reverse complement strand
CCACACCGTCACCGGATCGAGCGCGAGCAGCTTCGACGCGATCGCGCACAGCGCGTGCAGGATGTTCGTGTGGTAGATCGGATACGGGTACTCGATCGGCGTGCGCACGAAGGGGTCCGCGTTCGAGAGCCCGTGGTCGAGGAGGAACCGGATGCGCGCGATGTGGACGCGCGAGTCGTTGTCGAGGATCGCGCCGTGCCGGTCGGCGAGCACGACGTCGGCGAGCACGATCGCGCCGGCGATCGAGAGGAACGGGATCAGCGCGCGCCCGAAGGCGCTCCATCCGCGCGCGCGCGTGACGTGCGCCGCGAGATGCGCCGCCACGTCGACCGCGCCCCATGCGATGAAGCACGCCGTCGCGACCGCGAGCGCACCCGTCGGAACGCGCAGCGCGGGCGAGACGCTCCCGAGCACGTAGAGGAGCGCGATCGGCAGGACGAGCGCCGACAGCGCGGCGGTCCACGCGACCGCGATCGAGGGAAGCGCGCCGCCCTCGAGTTCGCGCGGGACGATGCGCCGCGCGATCGCGAATCCCGGTAGGAGGAGCGAAAGCCAGAAGAGGAGCGGGAGCGCGTTCAACGGCCGCCTCCTTCCCGATGCCGCGGCAAGGCCGACGCGCGCCGCGCGAGCCCCTCGCGCGCGATCGCGCCGCGACCGAGCGCACGGTCGACGACGCCCATCGAGAGTCCCGCCGCGCGCCACACCGCGCGGACCGCGCCGAGCGGAACGAACGCGATCATCGCGGGACCCGCGCGCCGCGTCATCGCGAGCGCCATCGGGAACTGCGCGAGGAGGAGGAACAGCGCGAGCAGCGCGCACGGCGCGGCCGCGAGCACCCGGGTGGAAGCCGAGGGAAGCGCGAGGAGACCGACCAGCGCGACCGCGGTCGCCGGAACGAGCGCCGCGGCTGCGAAGGGCTGCAGGTGGTCGAGCAGGCTCGAGTAGCTGTCGCCACCGGCATGCCCGCGGTGCTCGAGATGCAGCGCGACGCGCCAGTAGCCCTGTCCGCGCTGGACGCGGAGGTAGCGCCCGAGCCGGTCGGCATGGAAGTGGCGCACGACCGAACCGCGCTCGAAGCGCAGGCGATGCCCGGCCTCGAGCACGCGGAACGCGAACTCCGCGTCCTGACCCTTGAGGTAGCGCTCGTCGAATCCGTCGAGCGCATCGAGGATCTTCCGGCGGTAGAGCACGTTGAAGGTCGCGAGGAAGTTCGTCTCCTCGGGCATGCGCCCATGGCGCACCATGATCTCCTCGTGGATCAGCCGCTCGAGGAGCGTCGCGTCGGGCGCGATGCCGTACGTGCCGCCGACGCCGCCGACTCCCGCGGGATCGAGATGCGGCAGCAGGAGTTCGAGCGCGTCGGGCGCGGCGACGCAGTCGGAGTCGACGAACCACACGAGGTCGGTCGTCGCGGCGCGGAAGCCCTCGTTGCGCGCGGCGCCCGCGCCGCGGCCGCCGGAACGGCGCACCTCGATGCCGCGGCTCTCCGCCGCGGCGACGGTCGCATCCTTCGATCCATCGTCGACGAGGATGATGCGCGCAAGGCGCGAGCCCGCGCGGTCGCGCACCGCGATCGCCGCGTCGAGGCAATCGCCGATCGTGCGCGCGGCATCGCGCGCGGGAATCACGAGGGTGACGTCGCGCGCGCGATCAGCCATCGGACTTCTCCCCCGCCGCGTCGGTCTCCGTGGTTTTCCGCGCGGCCTCGTCGGTCGCGCTCTGCGCCGCTTCTTCCGCGCGCGGCAGCCACGTGCGCGCGCCTTCGTGCGCGGGATCGGCTGCGAGCGCGTCCCGGTACGCGCGCGCCGCCTCGGCGAAGGATCCCTGCGCGAACCGCAGGTTCCCGAGATTGAAGGCCGCACTCGCCTCGAGCGCGGCATCGCGCGAGACGCGCGCGCGCCCGAGCGCGCCCGCGTACGCCTCGGCCGCCCGCTCGACGTCGCCCGCCTCGCCGAAGGCGTTTCCCGCGAGCAGCGGATAGAGCGCGTCGGTCGGCGCGCGCTCGGCGGCGAGCGCGTAGTTGCGCCCGGCCTCGTCGAACCGCCCGAGCATGCGCAGCGCATCGCCGCGCGCGCCGAGCACCGCGTGATCCGCGCGCAGGCCCTTCGTCGCGATGTCGAGGCGCTCGATCGCGCGCGCCGCGTCGCCGCCGCGGAGATCGAGGATCGCGAGATTCACGAGAAGCGTGGGATTTCCCGGCATCAGCTCCTGCGCGCGGGCGAGATCCGCCGCGGCCTCGTCGTCGCGTCCGGCCTCGAGCAGCGCGCCCGCGCGGTTGATGAACCCGCGCGCGTGTGCGGGGCTCTGCGCGACGACCTCGCTCCAGAGCGCGATCGGATCGCCGAAGACGCGGTTGCGCGCGGCGACCGCGCGGATCTCGATCACGACGAGCGCCGCGAGGAGGAGCGTCGCGACGATCCGCGTCCTCCGCCGCGCCGCGAGCACCGCGGGCGCGACGAGCGCGGTCGCGGCGACGACGACCACCGCGAGCGGCAGGTACATCCGATGATCGACGGCCGCGTCGGCGAGGGGCACGATGGTCGTCGTCGGCGCGAGGAGGACGGCGACCGCGAGCGGCAGCGCCGCCCACCACGCGCGGCGCGCGAGGCCGACCGCCGCCATCGCCGCGCCGCCCGCGAGGACGATCGCGCCGACCACCGGCATCCATCCGGCCGCGAGCGCGTCCGGCCCGCGATCGATCGCAAGCCGCGCGGACGAGACGACGTGCAGCGCGTAGAGGCCGAGCGCGCGCAGCGAGAGCGCGGCGTATCCCGCGGCGTCGACGCCGGGAACGTTCGCGCCGTATCCCGAAAGCCGGTCCGATGCCGCCTCGCCGAGACCGAACACGCCTTCGACGACTCCGACGCCCGCGAGGATCGCGAGCGTCGCGAACGTCGCGGCGTACGTCGGCCAGCGGCGCGCCCACGCGAGTCGGAACGATCCGAACACGATGCATGCGTCGACGAGCACGACGACGAACGGCGCCGAGAGCGCCGTCGGCTTCGAGAGGATCGCGAGTGCGGCGAGGATCGGGACGGCGACGACGAAGCGCGCAGGGGGCGTTCCGTCGCCGCGCGCCGCGGGCGTCGCGCGGAGGATCGCGAGCACCGCGGCCAGCGTGCCGCACGCGGCCATCGACTCGGCGCGCTGGACGACGTACGTCGCGGCGGAGGTCGTCAGCGGATGCAGCGCCCACGCGGCCGCCGCGACGATCGCGATCGTCCCGTCGTGCGCGGGCGCCAGTCGCAGCGCGCCGCGCGCGCGCAGCACGCGCATCGCCGCGCGCACGACGCAGAGGAGAAGCACCGCGTTCGCGGCATGGACCACGATGTTGAAGAGGTGGTAGCCGCGCGGATCGAGCGCGCCGAGCGCGTGGTTCAGGGCGAGCGAACCCTGGACGAGCGGCCGCTGGTTTCCGAAGAGCCACTCGGACGGCGGCCAGAGGCGATCGATCGCGGATTCGTCGCGCGCGATGCGGGGAACGTCGTCGAAGACGAAGCCGACGCCGAGCGCGCCCGACCACGCCGCGCACACCGTCACCGCGAGGAGCACGGGAAGGAGGAGCGCGCCGGAATCGCGCCCCGGACGCGCACCTCCGACGCGCGACCGTTCGGTCTGCGCGGTCTGTGCGCTCTGCGCGGAATCCCTTCCGCGGGGTGCGTTCGGCTCGTCGCTCTCGGATCGCATTTCCAGAAATGCATGGTAGTGTGAGGCCATGTCCTTCGCGCCCTCCAGATCCGAAATCGCCCCGCTTCCCGGCGGCGTCCGGATCGCGCCTGAAGTCGCGCGCGGGACGTGGGTCGTGATCCCCGTCTACAACGAGGCGCGCGCCGTGGGCGCGGTGATCCGCGGCCTGCGCGAGCACTTCCCGAACGTCGTCTGCGTCGACGATGGAAGCGCCGACGGCACGTGGAACGTGCTCCGCGCCGAGGCGCCGCACGCGCTCCGGCACCTCGTGAACCGCGGCCAGGGCGCCGCGCTCCAGACCGGCACCGCGTACGCGCTGCGGCAGGGCGCCGAGCGCATCGCCCACTTCGACGCCGACGGGCAGCATCGCGTGGAGGACCTCGCGCGCATGGCGGCGCTCGTCGCGGACGGCTCGTGCGACATCGCGCTCGGCGACCGATTTCGCGGCGAAACCGCAGGAATTCCGGCGGGCCGCCGGCTGCTCCTCCGGACGGCCGTCCTCTTCCACCGCATCACGAGCGGCATCGACCTGAACGACGTCCACAACGGGCTGCGCGTCCTGTCGCGCGCCGCCGCCGAGCGGATCGAACTGACCGCCGACCGCATGGCCCACGCGAGCGAGATCGTCGACCTGATCGCCCGGAGCGGCCTGCGCGTCGCGCAGGTGCCCGTGACGATCCGCTACACCGACTATTCGAAGGCGAAGGGCCAGAGCTGGACCGCGGGCTTCCGCATCATCTTCCACTACCTTGTCGGCAAGGTGCTCGGATGACCGTCTTCCAGATCTTCCTGCTCTCGGTGCTCTCGCTCGGCGCCGCAACCGTCCTCCTGCTCGCGTGGAGACGATCGATGCCGCGCGTCGCGGCGGCGCTCATCGTGGCCTTGCTCGCCGGCGGCATCGTGTTCTCGGCGAAGCCGGACCTCACCACCGCCATCGCGCACAGGCTCGGCATCGCGCGCGGCACCGACCTCCTCCTCTACATCCTCATCCTCGCGGTCGTCTACGGATTCATCGCGATCTACCTGAAGCTGCGGCGCGTGCGCCGCGAGCTCACGCTCCTCGTCCGCGAGATCGCGATCCGCGAGGCCGTGCGCAACGACGACAGCGCGTCGAAGCGCGCGCCCGGCGAGCACTGAAGCCATGGGATCCGTCGAATCCAGCGGGCCCGGCGCACCGACTCCGCGCGCGAGCGTCGTGATCGCGGCGTACGGCAGGCGCGAGAAGACGCTCGCATGCGTGCGCTCGGTGCTCGCGCAGGACGTCGCGCGGCAGGCGGGACGCATGGAGCTGGTCCTCGTCGACGACGGTTCGCCCGACGGAACGGCCGACGCGGTCGAGGCGCTCGTCGCGGACGCCCCCTTTCCATGCCGCGTCCTCCGCAACGGGGCGAATCTCGGCGCGAACCGGAGCCGCAACCGCGGCGTGCGCACCGCGCGCGGCGAGCTCGTCGCGTTCCTCGATTCCGACTGCATCGCCGAGCCGGACTGGCTGCGGAGGCTGATCGCGCCGTTCGACGATCCCGCGGTCGGCGCGGCGAGCGGCCTCGTCGAGGACACGCCCGCGACGAACATCTGGGAACTCGCCTTCCACGGCACGCATCGGCTGCCGCGCGCGGGCGACGTCTCGCGGCTCGTGATCGGGAACCTCTGCGTGCGCCGCGCGCTCCTCCTCGCGCACGCGCTCGACGAATCGCGGCCCGCGCGCATCGACCCCGCGACGGGAAGGCCCGATCTCACCGTCAGCGGCCGGAGCGACGAGGAGGGGCTCAATCTCGCGCTGCGCGCGGCGGGCTGGCGCGTCGTCGCGGAACCGGGCGCCCGCGCGACGCACGATCATCCGTACACGCGCCGCGCGCTCTTCCGGCAGGCGTGGTTCGGCGGACGATCCGCCGCGGAACTCGTCTGGAAGTACCGCCTCGGCCCGCGCAAGGACCTCGGGCCGATCCTCGCGGCGCACGCGCTCGTCGCGCTGGGCGCGCTCGCGGCGGGCGCGGGAGTCGCGGGGATCGCGCGCACGCTCCTCGCGGCCGGGCTCCTCGCCGCGCTTCTCGCGGTCGCGGCCATCTCGTACAACGAGCTCCGCAACAAGGGGAAGTCGCCCGTCGAACTCCTGCGCGCGGCGCCCGCGCTCCTCGTCTACTACGAGCTCCGCGCGGCGGGATACGCGCTGCGGCGACTCTCGCTCCTCCTCGGCCGCGCGCGGATCGACCGCGTGAAGATCGCCGACCTCGCCGCGGCGCTGCCGGCACCGCCGGCGGCACGCGCGGCATCGGAGGCCGCGCGATGACGGAGGGTGCCGCCACCTCGCCGGAAGCGACGCATGCCGACATGGAGCGTCGCGCCACGCGCGGCGCGATCGCGATGCTCCTCGCGCGCGGCTTCGGCGCCGTCGTCGCGATCGGCGCGGCCGCGATCCTCGCGCGCCACGTCACGCCCGACGAGTACGGACTCGTGGCGATGGCGCTCGCCGCGATCGCGCTCGGCCGCGCCTTCGAGGAGATCGGCCTCGGCGACGCGACGGTGCAGCGCGCGCAGGTCACCGACGCGCAGATCTCGGCGCTGTTCTGGCTGAACGCGGCCGTCGGCGCGGCGCTGTCGGTCGCGTTCGCGCTGTCGGCGCCGCTCGTCGCGAGGTTCTACGCGCGTGACGATCTCGCGCCGATCGCGCTCGCGCTCTCACCGGTGTTCCTCTTCGCGGCGCTCGGGGCGCAACCCCGCGCGATCCTGCGGCGGCACTTCCGATTCCGCGCGCTCGCCCTCGCGCAGGGCGCGTCGCTCGCGCTCGGTGCGGGCGCGGGCATCGCGGCCGCGCTCGCCGGCCTCGGAGCATGGGCGCTCGTCGCGCAATCGCTCGTCCAGGCCGCGACGCTCTGCGCGGGCGCGTGGATCGGCGCGTGGACGGCCTGCCGCTGGACTCCCGCGGCGCCGGCGCGCGCCGACGGCCTCGCGCCGCTCGTCCGCTTCGGTCTGCACGTGACGGCGACGCAGCTCCTGACGCGCTTCGCGCGCAACATCGACAACATCCTGATCGGACGCTTCGTCGGACCGGTCGCGCTGGGCCTCTACGACCGCGCGTTCCAGCTCATGTCGCTTCCGGCGACGCAGTTCAACCAGCCGATCTCGAACGCGGTCATCCCCGCGCTCAGCCGCCTGCAGCACGATCCGGATGCGTTCCGCAGGCTCTATCGCAGCGGAGCGGAAGTGGTCGCCTCGGTCGCGTTCCCGATCGCGGTCTTCTCCGCGGCCGCCGCACCCGCGATCATCGGCACGGTGCTCGGTCCGACGTGGCTCGACGCGGCGCCGCTCCTGCGGGCGCTCGCACCGACGGGGCTGATGGTCTCGCTCAACATCGGCACCGCATGGGCGTACCAGTCGCTCGGCCGGTCGGGGCGGCAACTGCGCTGGTCGCTCTT
>JBIIYI010000139.1:0-7133 GCA_044346895.1 Phycisphaerales bacterium | reverse complement strand
GATCGCCGCGGAGAACGCCGCTGCCCTGCGCGGCAAGGTCGTCCTCATCCAGACGTTCAACTCGCGCACCGCGGCCGGCATCGCCGCCGTCGCCGAGGCGCGCGCCGCGCTCGAGAAGGCGGGCCTTAAGCCGGAGGAGACCGCGTTCCTCGCCGTCCACACGCCCGAAGGCCTCGACAGCGCGCCCGAGAAGGCGAAGGCCGCGCTCGAGAAGGCGAAGCTGTCGAGCGACGTCCTCCTCGACACGAAGGGCGCGTTCTGCGACGGACTCGGCGCCTACAAGAAGCCGATCGCCTTCCTCGTCGACCGTCAGGGCAACGTGAAGTACGCCGGTCTCTCCGAGATGGGCATCACCGCCGCGGCGAAGGAACTCGGCGCGGAGGCGTTCGACCCGAGCGTCGAGCCGAACAAGCGCGACGCCGCCGCGGTCGAGATGAACTCGGACGTCACCTTCCCGGCCTTCAGCGAGCCCGTCGGCAGCGCGGGCGACCTGCGCGGCAAGCAGGCCCCGAACTTCGCGGTCGAGCGCTGGTGGAACGCCGAGCCGAACATGCGCGGCAAGCTCGTGGTGATCGACTTCTGGGCGACCTGGTGCGGACCGTGCGTCGCGGCGATCCCGCACATGAACGAGCTCGCGCAGGCCTATCCGAACGACGTCGCCTGCATGGGCATCACCGACGAGAGCATGCGCCAGCTCGAGGAAGGCGCGCTGAAGCGTCGCCTCAGTAAGAGCGACTTCAAGTACGCGGTCGGACTCGACACGAAGGGCAGCATGAAGAACGCCTTCGGAATCCGCGGCATCCCGCACGTCGCGGTCATCTCGTCGGACGGCATCGTCCGCTGGCAGGGACACCCGATGTCGCTGAACGCGAACGTGATGAACAGCCTCGTCGCGGCCAATCGGCAGCTCGTGCAGAAGTCGGGAGGCGGAGGCTCGGCCGGCAACCGCTGGACGAAGTCGTCGAAGCGCTGACCCGGGGATGAAGCCGACGCGCGGATGAAACGCCGACGCGCGGCCCGACGCGCGACCCCACTCGGGGCCGCCTCGAAGCCGCCCGCCGACGACTGCCGACACCCGCCCGCATCGCGAATCGAACCACGAACCGCCCGGCCCTCGCGCCGGGCGGTATCTTTCCCGCCCCATGCCAAAGGCCACGAAGAACGCAGCAGCGGGCAAGTCGAAGAAGCAGCGCGGACGCAAGGCTCCGCGCGGACGCCGGACCGGCGTCTGGCGCACCGCCGCGAACAGCGACCGTCACGAGCTCTACGAACTCGCCGTGCAGGAAGTCGTCTCGGAGTGCGACTTCATCGAGCGTGTGAGCCGTCGGCACCGCGGCGGCGTCGCGACGTCCATCCGCGAGGACTTCTGCGGCACCGCGAAGGCCTCGACCGAGTGGGTGCGGCGTCGCGCCGCGAACCGGGCGATCGGAGTCGACCTCGACCGCTCGGTCATCGAGTGGGGCGAGCGGCGTCATCGCGCGAACCTTCCCGAATCGGTCGCCCGGCGCATCACGATCCTCGAGGCGAACGTGCTCGAGGTCGAGACGCCCGGCGTCGAGGTGATCGTCGCGATGAACTTCTCGTACTTCATCTTCAAGGACCGCGCGACGCTCGTCGCCTACTTCCGCAACTGCCTCAAGTCGCTCGCGCCGGACGGCATCCTCGTCTGCGACGCGTACGGCGGCAGCGAGGCGCACTCCGAGGTCGAGGAGGACCGCAGCCTCGACGGCTTCACCTACGTCTGGGATCAGAACCAGTACAACCCGATCACGGGCGACGTGGTGAACCACATCCACTTCCGCTTCCCGGACGGAAGCGAGATGAAGCGCGCCTTCACGTACCGCTGGCGCCTCTGGAGCCTTCCCGAGATCCAGGACGCGATGCGCGAGGCCGGCTTCGCGAAGACGACGGTCTACTGGGAGGGAACCGACGAGAAGAGTGGCACCGGAAACGGCGTGTTCCGGCCTTCGACGCGCGGCGAGGCCTGCGCCGGCTGGATCGCCTACATCGTGGCCGAGCAGCCGCGCGCGGCGCGGAAGTCGCAGGCCGCACGCGGCCGCAGCACGAGCAAGGCCCGCATGAAGTGACCGAAGATCGGCCGCGCGCTGACTCCGCGCCGACGGCCGAGCGAAGGGTTCCCATCCACGGTGCGCCGCCCGGCGCTCCGAACCACCATGTCCTCCGCGCTCCCGACAACCCCGCTCGCTCCCGACATCCTCGCCGGACTCGGGCGGGTGGCCGCGCTCTTCGACGCGCAGCTCGCGAGCGACTTCCCCGCGGTCGAGGAGCTCTGCCGCCACGTCGAGCGCTACCGGGGCAAGATGCTGCGGCCGACGCTCGTGATCGTCTCGGGGCTCTCCTTCACGCGCGATGGCGCGCCGCTCCGGCGCGAGCACGACGTCATCGCCGCGACGATCGAGATGATCCACATGGCGACGCTCGTCCACGACGACGTGCTCGACGACGCGACGGTGCGGCGCCGCGGCGAGACGGTGAACTTCCTCCGCGGCAACGAGACCGCGGTGATGCTCGGCGACTACCTGATCTCGAACGCGTTCCACCTCTGCTCGCGCGCGGGCGATCCGGCGCTGAACCTGCGGCTCGGCGAGGTGACGAACACGCTCTGCGAGGGCGAGCTCGTGCAGCTCTCGCGGCGGCACGACCTGACGCTCGACGAGCCGACCTACTTCGAGATCGTGCGCCGCAAGACCGCGGTGCTCGTCGGCGCCGCGTGCGAACTCGGCGCGCGGCTCTCCAGCGCGTCCGATCAGGACGCCCGCGCCATGCTCCGCTTCGGCGAACGGCTCGGAACCGCCTTCCAGATCCAGGACGACCTGCTCGACCTCCTCGGCGACGAGGCGACCGTGGGCAAGTCGATCGGACGCGACCTCGAGAAGGGGAAGCTCACACTGCCGATGATCCTCCACATCGGCGCGACGCGCGGAGACGCGCGCCTCGCCGCGCTCGACGCGATCGACGCCAAGGACGGCGCCGCGCTACGACGCGCGCTCGAGGAATCGGGATCGATCGACGCCGCCCGCGCGCGCGCCGTCGCGATCGTCGAGGAGGCGAAGCGCGAGCTCCCCGCGACCACGCGCACCGGCGCGCGGGAACTCCTCCTCGAGCTCGCCGACCGCGTCGTCGCGCGCGATCACTGAACGTTCAGTTCGTCCACGCCGAGAGGACCGCCGCGAGATCGGCGGCCCCCACGGTGCCGTCGCCGTCGAGATCCGCCGGTTCGTAGGCCTCGCCCCAGCGGTTCAGGACGATCGCGAGGTCGACCGCGCCGACGACGCCGTCACCATCGATGTCGGCCGACCGCGCGCAGGCGGTGCCCGCGGTCGCGGCGCACAGCGCGTCCCACGCGGTGTCGCAGCAGTACGGATCGATCTCGCAGACCGCGAGGCAGCACGCGGCATCCTCGCATGCGGGCGTCTCGTGGGCGATGGTGCAGTCGCCCGCAGTCGGCGAGCCGCACACGGGGAGGTCCGGGCAACCGGCGCCGCAGTAGGCCGTCGCGATCGCCGCGCAGAGGACGTCCCACGCCGTCTCGCAGCAGTACGCGTCGAACTCGCACGTGCACGCGCTCGTCGTCGCGTCGTCGCAGCCCGGCCCGCCCTCCTCGCAGCACCCGTGCGCGGTCGGCGGCGCCTCGACGAGCGCGATGTCGTCGAACGCCGCGAGGTTCGCCGTGCTCGCGCCGCTCGAGAAGCGGAACTGGACGCTCGTCTCGCCGGCGATGGGCGAGAGGTCGAGGAGCAGCGCCTGGCAGCCGCCGTCGAAGGCGATCGGCGCCGTCCACGCGGTCGTCCAGGTCGTTCCATCGAGGGAGACGTCGATCCGCGGACCGAGCGTGCCCGTCTCCTTCGAGTAGCTGAACGCGAGCGCGGGCGCCGCGAACGACGCGAGCGAGACGCACTTCGTCACCGCCGCCGAGTACGGGAATCCCTGCGAGAAGCGCATCGCCATGTCGGACGACGTCGCGCACCCGAGGCTCGAGGTGAGGAACGGCGCCGTTCCCTCGCAGCGCTCGAAGACCTCGGGGAACTTCGTGCAGATCGATCCGCCGGAGTAGAGCGTGCCGAAGCCGATCGAGAGCGAGGACATGCAGGCGCCACCGCCACCGCCACCGCCTCCGCCACCACCGCACCCGCCGCAGCCGAACTGCGCGACTTCCGCCACGCACTGCGCGTCCCACTCGGTCGAGCAGCAGTAGGGATCCTGCGCGCAGACGCAGGCGGACACGGTCGGATCCGCGCAGCCGGCGGCGCCGACCTCGCAGCAGGAGTGCCCGCCGGAACCGCAGCATCCGACGCGGCGGATGACGAGGTCGTCGATCGTGATCGCGTTCGCGTTCGCGCCGTGGTCGAGCCGGACGTAGACGCCCTTCGACGAACCGAGCTGGATCGTCGCGGAGAACGCCGTGCATGCGCCGCCCGTCGCGGTGAGCGCGCCGAGCGTGAGCGACGTCGTGGCGGTGCAGCTCGCGGTGGTCGCGTTCGTGAGGCCGTACTTCACGATCGTGCCGCTCGACGCGAACTGCGCGTACTTGAACGAGATCTCGATGGCGGTGCAGCCGAGCGCGCCGGTCGAGATGAGGATCACGGGATCCTCCGTCGACGCATCGAGCCTGAGGCCGTTGCCTGTCGGGCAGAAGTTCGAACCCGTGACGGACGCGCCGTTGACGCACCAGAGGACGCGCCTTTCGCCATCGACGAGGTCGGGCGGTCCCGCAAAGCTGCCGAAGTCGGTGGCATAGAGATCGCACGACTGGCCGAGCGCCCGCGACGCGCCCACGCACGCCGCGAGGATGCCGAAGAGGGCGAGGAATGTCCGGATCGAGCGCTTCATGCGGGCAGCGTCATTGTGCCCGCGAACTCCCGCGATCCAAGGCGACGCAAGCCCGCGGGAGGATCGGATCGACGCCGCGCCCGCGCAGATGGACGAAACCCTCCAGACGGAACCGGCCGCGCAGGTCAACCCCACGCGCCGAGCATGATCGCGAGGTCGCCGGCGCCGGTCGCGCCGTCGCCATCGAGGTCGGTCGCGCCGGAGGCGCCCCATGCCCCGAGAAGCGTGGCGAGATCGGCGGCGTCCACGTCGCCGTCGCCGTCGAAATCGCCCGGGCGCGACGCGCAGCCGGTCGAGAGGACGCGCACGAAGTCGACTCCGGCCTCGACGAGCGACGCGGTCGCGAGATCGCGCGCCTGGAAGCGCACGCGCACGGTGGGACCGGGCGCGACGAAGTCGGCCACGCGGAAGCTCCGATCGACCCACGCGCCGGCATTCTGCACGACGTCCTCGAGGAGCACCCAGTTGACGCCGTCTCTCGAGATCGAGACGGGCATCGAGTCGGCGTTCGGCGCGCCACCGAGGTTGTTCGAGTACCAGCGGCGGTAGGCGACCACGCTGTCGGGATCGCTTGCGTCGAGCGGCGGCGAGACGAGCGTGGTCGTGCCGCCGTCGACGTCCGCGGCGCCGGCCGCGCCACCCACCGCGCCCTGCCCGGTGACGAAGCAGAAGGCGCCCGCGTCGATGGAATCGTTCTCGGGCTGCGCGGTCGTCCCGACGGGATCGACCCGCGTCCACAGTCCCGCCGTCGCGTTGTCGCCGGCCGCGCCGACAACCCAGCCGAGGTTCGTCTCGAAGGAGTCCTCGAAGGTCGTCGAGGTGTCGACGAGTTCGGTGGTGAAGACGGCGCCGGGCGCCTCGGGCAGGCGCGCCACGCCCACCGACGTGGACGCCGTGAGGTACCACTCGATCGTCGCGCCGCAGGCGGCCGCCGGAAGGAGCGCGCTGAAGCCGCCCACGGCGCCCTCGGTCATGGGAATCTCGCCGAAGGCGCCGGTCGAGCCGACGCGCGCGCGCAGCTTCACGCCACCGGACGCGAGCGTTCCCCGGATCGCGCGGACCTCGGCCGCGACCTGCGTCGGAACGTCGTACTCGACCGTCGCGGGAGCGCCGCCCTCGAGCCGGATCACCGCGCCGTCGACCGTCGCATCGGCGAGTTCGAGCGCCGCCGCGAAGTTCTCGATGGCGTTGGGGACGATCTCGCCGACGGGCATCACGAATCCGTACGAACCCGTGTCGCGCACCTCGATCGTGTAGCTCGGGACGCCGTGCTGCCCGTACGCGTGGTCGACCGAGCTCCCGCTCGCGACGTAGAGCGTCGAGGCGATCGGACCGACGGTGTAGGAGAGGCCCGTCGTGCGCGCGATCGCGTCCTTCATGTCGTTGCCGAGCGCGAGGAACGCCGCGTTGTTCGCGGGCGGCGTCGTCGTGTAGCCCCACGGCGACAGCACGAGCTGCGAGTACGCGTGGAAGTCGATGTGCCCCGCGAGCGACGTGCGCGTGACGAAGTAGTCGCGCAGCGCGGCGCTCTCGGGCTCGCTGAAGGCGCTCGGCCCGCGGTAGGTCTCGTCGACCGGGTTCGCGCTCGCGCCGCCGCCGCCCCACTGGAACGCCCAGTTCCGGTTGAGATCGACGCCGAAGGATCCGTCGCCGTTGTTGCGCCGGTTCTTGCGCCAGAGGCGGTTGGTGGTCCACGAGTAGACGTACCCGTCCGGGTTGCACACGGGGATGACGTCGATCCACGCGCGATCGAGCAGCGCGGTGACGCGCGCGTCCGTTCCGTACAGGGCGATCAGCCGGTCGGCGATGTACATCGATGCCGTCTGCGCGCCCCATTCGCGCGCGTGCTGCGTGGCGTTGAAGAGGACGCCCGGGCTTCCCGCGGGAGCCTTCGAAATGCGGATGCCGCGGATCGGACGACCTTCGAGCGAGGTGCCGATCGTGAACGCCGTGACGAGGTCCGGCCGAGCCGCGATCCACGCGTCGAGCTGCGCGTAGGTCTCGTCGAGCGTGCGGAAGTCGGAGAAGTAGTCGGCGCCCGCGACGCCGCCCTCGCCCGCGGCGCCACCCTCGCCCGCGGCGCCGCCCTCGCCCGCCCCACCGCCGACCCGACCGCGCCACTCGCCGCGCGCACCGCGCGCCGCGAACTCCGCGCGAAGGACCGGACCGAGGTCCTCGACGAGCACCTCGTGCGGGATGCCCGTGCGCGCGAGCGCCGCGCGCGCCTTCGCATCCACGATGAAGTCGACCGGACCGACGTCGATCCGGTGGTTGAGGACGTC
>JBIIYI010000003.1:0-21676 GCA_044346895.1 Phycisphaerales bacterium | reverse complement strand
CGCGATCGAAGGATTCGACCACATGACCGACGCACGCATCGCGATCGACATCCCGGGCCATCCGACGGCCCTCGTGGTCGCGAACGGTGCCATTGGCCGCGCCGCCGAACTCTGCGCGCGCGAGTCGATCACGCTCGCCGGGCGCCGCGTCCTCGTCGCCGCCGACCGCATGGTCGCGGCCACGCACGCAACCCGGCTCGCGGAGGCGATCCGCGCGGCGGGGGCCTCCGCCGCCATCGTCGAACTCGATGCGAACGAAGCCGCGAAGGCGATGCCCGCGGTCGAGCGGATCTGGTCGGCGGCTCTCTCCCACGGGCTCGATCGCGGCGGGCTCGTGTTCGCGGTGGGTGGGGGGCTCGTCGGCGATCTCGCCGGATTCGCCGCCGCCACCTACATGCGGGGCATCGACCTCGTGCAGGTTCCGACCACGCTCCTCGCCATGGTCGATGCGTCGATCGGGGGCAAGACGGGCGTCAATCTCGCGCTGCCGGGCGGCGGGCTCGGGAAGAACCTCGCGGGCGCCTTCTGGCAACCCCGCGTGACGATCGCCGACCCCGACACCCTCGCCACGCTTCCGGTCCGCGAGCTCCGCGCCGGCCTCGCCGAATGCGTCAAGCACGCGATCATCGACGGCGAGGAGGCCCTCGCGCGCCTCGAGGCCGACGCGCCCCGCCTCGCCGCGGCCGACCCCGAGGCGCTCGCGCGGCTCATCCCGCGCTCGGCGGCGGTCAAGGCGCGCATCGTCTCAGCCGATCCGTTCGAGCGAGGCATTCGCGCCACGCTCAACCTCGGTCACACGTTCGGACACGCGATCGAGACGATGCCCTTGTTCCAACTCCTGCACGGCGAAGCAGTTGCGATCGGTCTCGTGGCGGCGGCGTCCGCGGCTGAGGCGTGGAACGGGTTCGCCCGCGAACCACTCGCCGCACGCACGCGGCACCTGCTTGAGGCGCTTGGCCTGCCCACGGGTCTTCCCACGGGTCTTCCCACGGCACTTCCCACGGCACTTTCCACGGCACTTTCCACGGCGCTCCCGACCGCACCTGTCTCGGCAGCCGCCTCCCTCGCACCCGGCGAAATCCGCCGCCGCATGGGCTTCGACAAGAAGAACGACGGTGGGGGGCTGCGCCTCGTCCTCGCCCGCGCGGTCGGAGACGTCCGGGTCGAGGCCAGCGTGCCCGAGTCGGTCGTCGCCGCCGGGATCGCCGCGATCGGTGGCGCGTAGGCGCGCGGGCCACGCTTGGCGCGCCCCGCGAAAGTTGCCGTTTCCGTGCGCCCGCTGCCGATAAACGGCCCATGCGCGTCGTCTCGATCGTCAACCAGAAGGGTGGCTGTGGGAAGACCACGACCGCCGTCAATCTCGCCGCCGTCCTCGCCCGCGGCGGCAGTCGCGTCCTCCTCGTCGACATGGATCCGCAGTCGCACTGCGCCGCCGGCCTCGGCGTTCCCGAGCAGACGCTCGAGCGCACGATCGCCGACGCGATGCTCGCCGACCACGCGCGTCCGCCGCGCGCCGACGAGTACCTCTGGGAAGTCTCGCACGGCCTGCGCCTCCTGCCCTCGAGCGTCACGCTCGCGGCGCTCGAGGCGCCGAACGGTCCGCTCGCCGCGCGCTTCGATCGCGATCGCCGCCTCGCGCGTGTCCTCGCGGCGTGGCAGGACGACTTCGACTGGTGCGTCATCGACTGCCCACCGACGATCGGACTCCTCACCTACAACGCGCTCCGCGCCTCCGACCTCGTCGTCGTACCCGTCGAGACCGGCTTCTTCAGCCTGAAGGGCGCGGAGAAGCAGATCGAGACGATCGGCGCGGTCGTGCGCCGCTTCGGCCGCGAGATTCCGTTCCGCCTGCTCCCGACCTTGTACAACGCGTCGCGTGCCCTCTCGCGCGACGTCGTCGTGGCGCTCGAGCGCCGCTTCCCCGACGCGCTTCTGCCGGTGGTCGTGCGCGAGCACGAGGAACTGCGCGATGCGGCCAGCTACGGTCAGTCGATCATCGAGTTCGCCCCGGGCTCCGAGGCGGAGGCCGACTTCCTCGCGCTCGCCGCGTGGCTCCAGTCGAATGCGCCCGCCGCGACCGCGCTCGCGGAGCACGCGGGCATGCCCGGCCCGATCATCGAAACCTCCGCGGAGGCTGGGCGCGACATGCTCGCGGGCCGAGGAATCTCGACGCAGGAGCGCGAGCTTCTCTCGGGCGGAGGCGTCGCGGCGGTGGCGGCTCCGGACGAGTCTCCGCTTGGCGCGAATACGCGCGCATCCGATCTCGTCTCGCGCCTGCGCGCGTTCGCCGACCGCTCTCGGCAGCAGAGCCCGATGGGCGGCGGCTTCGGCGTGCGCCTCACGCGCGACGGCACGGTCGTCTTCAGCCAGCCCGCGAGCGCGCATGCGCTCTTCGTCGTCGGCGACTTCAACGGCTGGAATCCGATCGCGACCCCGATGATGGCGAGCGCCGACGGTCTCCGCATGGAGGCGGTGGTCGATCTCGCACCGGGGCGCCACGCGTACCGCATCGTCGTCGACGGAGTCGAGCAGGTCGATGCGTTCAATCCGCACCGCGATCCCGAACGCGAGGGGCCGGGCTCGAGCCTCGTCGAGGTCCCGGCGGCGACGCAGGCCATGGCCTCCGCCGCGATCGAAGGGGGCGTGCGGTGACGGCGAGCGCGCACGACTACACGCTCGATGCGTTCTTCGGTGGCATCGGCGGCGTCGGCGGACCGGTCGACTCCGGCGAGCCGCAGGGTCCGGAACTGCGGACGACGGCGTCGAGCCGGCGCACGCTCGTCGTCGTCGGCCACCTGCCCGTGATGAGCGGTCTCTGGATCTCGCAGTTCGCCGATCGCGAGGCGCGCGAGGGTGGCGCGGTGTGCCTCGTGCGGCTCGAGCACGACGCGGTCCAACTCGAACTCTTCCGCGCGGGCGGACGTCGCCCGAGCGTCTCGCCGCAGGCGAGCATCGCGGAGGCGATGCGGTCGATCGCCGCGGCCGCCGCGCGCTGGATGATCGTGCCGCGGGGTTCGGGCATCACCGAGATTCCCGCGGGCATCACCGACATCGTCGTCCTCACGGGCGCGGACGACGTGGCCGTCGTCGCCGCGTACGAGATCGTGCGCGATCATCACGCGCGCACCGATGGTCGCGAGGGCGGACGGCTTCCGATCTCCGTGGCGGTCCTCGGTGCGGACGAAGCGGCGTTCGCGAACGCATCCGCCCGGCTCCGCGCGGCGGCGCAGCGCTTCCTCGGCATCGAGCTCGAGGTGGTGGGAGGCCTGCAGCGCGTCGCACCCGTCGACAGTTCGTTCCGGGGCACGTTCAACGCGCCGGCTCCGACGCTCGCCGAGGTCGACGCGATGCTCGACGTCGCCGGTCGCGCGACGACCTCGATGCGCCCCGGGTCCACGGCGACCGCCGCTCCCGCGACGATGCCGCTGCACGCTCAGGTCGCGAACGCTTCCGCGCGGAACGTCCCCGCCGCGCGCAACGTCCCCGCCGCGCGCAACGTCCCCGCCGCGCGCAACGTCCCCGCCGCGCGGGAGCGCTTCTCGGCGAACGGCGATCGACGCGCTCCCGGCGCGCGCAATCCCGCAAGCGAGGCACCGATCCCGTTCGCCGCGGCGCTGCCGCCGACACCGTCCGTCGTCGCCGCGGCGCGGTCCCGTCCATCGCAGACCACGCGCCCGGCCACGGACGAATCGTCGCGCACGGCGAACCGTCGCCGCGCCTTCGACATGCCCGAGGAGACTCCGCGCACTTCCGTCGAACTCGACGCGCTGCGCGCGGAGATCGCCCGCGCCTCCGCCGAGGCGCACGCCGCACGCACCTCCACCGAGGCCGCGGAACCCCGCCCGTCCGAGCGTCCCGCATCGCTCTCGCCGGCTCCGGCGACCGTGGTCCGGGCCAGCGTCGTGGCGAACGCGCCGTCGGAGGATCTCGTCCGCTCCTTCCTTCAGGCGAGCGACCTCGAGACCTTCCGATTCGCCGCGCCTGAAGCGGGCGAGGTCGGACTCGCGGTCGACGCAGGGGGCCGGATGCACATCGTCGGTCGTGCGGCGGATCTCGTCGCCATCGGAGCGGCGAGGAAGTGGCTGCGCGACAACGATGCGCTGATCCGAGCCGCCGAGCCGAACTACTCGTCCGGCGAGCCGCCGATCGTCGACATCGTCTTCGCAAGCCTCGCCGAGGCGCGGCCCGTCGATGGCGTGCGTCGGCACGTCGTCCTGATGGTCGAGGTCGCGGGGCGGCGCGGGCTTCTCGTGCAGCCGCTCGACGCCTGATCGTCGACGACTGGTTCTCGACGTCCCCGACGTTCTCGACGTCCCCGCGTTCGCGGCGTGCCGCCCGGCGGTCTCAGCCCGGAAGCGACTCCGCGAGGATGCGCGCGAGGTTCGCATGCGCGTAACCGCGTCGCCACGCGTCGCCCGCATGCGGGAGCCCCGCGAATCCCGCGCGATCGAGCGCATCGAGAAGCAGGGCGTAGTCGGCCGGCGACTGCACCTCGACCGGGAGGTGCTCGCGCCCGAAACCGCCGTCGAGATCGCTCCCGAGCCCGACGCGGTGCGCGCCGGCGATGCGCGCCACGTGCATCGCGTGCGCGACGCAGTCGTCCATCGTCGCGCAGCGGCCGTGCGCGAGGAACCGGCCGTAGAGGTTGAGCCCGATCCAGCCGTCACGCGCGGCGATCGCGGCGATCTGCGCATCCGTCAGGTGACGCTCGCTCGGTTCGAGCAGCGCCTGCGCATTCGAGTGGGTGGCGATCACGCGTCGAGGCGTGTGGGCGAGGAGATCGTCGAACGCGGCGCGCGAGAGGTGCGACGCGTCGTGCACGACGCCCAGCGCGTCGAACGAATCGACGAGCCTGCGTCCTTCCGCCGTCAGGCCGCCCGCGCGCGCGTTGCCGCCCGCGTAGCGGCTTCCGTACGCCCAGCTCATCCCGACCACGCGCACGCCGCGCGCGAACCACCAGTCGGATTCGTCCGGCGAACGGATCGGGTCGGCGCACTCCATCAGGAGGACGATCCCGAGCGGGCCTTCGCCCGCGAGGCAGCGGGCGAGATCGGCGCGCGTGCGCACGATCGCGAGTTCACCCGCACGCTCCATCTCCTCGTACCACTCGAGCTGCACGCGCCCCGCGCGGTGCGCGCCCTCGAGGTCGTCCGAATCGCGGTATGCGACGCGCTCCGTCGCCGGGTTCCCGCCGAGTTCGGTGAAGATCGTCCCGAGCGCGACGCGCACGCCGCCCTCGCGCAGCGCCGGAAGCGTGCAGGCGTGGGGGGCGTCCGCGGGTACTCCGGCACGCATGTCGCGACCATTGACCGCGAGATAGGCGAGGTCGAGATGTCCGTCGAGCCAGAGGGTCGGGGCTGACGACGTCGCGCGCTCGGGGTGGTTCATGGCGCGAAGGTAGCCGGATCCGAAGGTCGTCCGCTACCCTGCGCAGGATGTCGTCGTCCGTTCCGCCGCCGCCCGCAGCATCGATTTCCGCCCCGGCGGAGCGTGTCGCCCCGGCCCCGTACCCCTCCGCCCTCGATCGGGCGGAGGTGCGACGGCGGCAGCGGATCGCGGCTTTCGCGGCGATCGCGAGCGGCTCGCTCCTCGTGGTCGCGTGGATGCTCGCGCCCAACGCCGATGGTTTTGGGACGCACCGCGCGCTCGGTCTTCCGGCATGTTCGTGGCCGACGCGCTTCGGGGTACCATGCCCCTCCTGCGGGATGACGACCGCCTTCGCCCTCGCCTCGAAGGGGAGGATCGTCGAGAGCTTCGCGACGCAGCCGATGGGTTGCGTGCTGGCGCTCGCGGCGGGCATGACGCTCGTCGCATCCCTCTGGACGCTCGCGACCGGCCGGACGCTCTGGCCGGTCTACGAGCGGATGTGGACAGCGCGCCTCGCCTGGATCGCCGGCATCGCGGCGCTGCTCGCGTGGGCCTACAAGACCGCGCTCATGCGCGGATGGATGGGTTGAACATGAACGCAACCTCCGACACCTCCGCCCGTCCCTCGATCCGGCTTCACGGAGTCGTCGCGCTCTGCGCGCTGTTCGCGCTCACGGGCGCGGGCTGCATCGCCGGCGCGGTCGGCGCCCTCGGGCAGCAGATCGAGCGCGGCAAGAAGCTCGACGTCCCCGCGCAGTACGACGGTCTCGATGCGAAGACGTCCGCCGTGATCGTGAACGCCGACTACGCCACGCTCGTCGAGCATCCGGCCCTCGTCGCGAACGTGACCGCCAACGTCTCGGCGCGCATCAAGGCCTACGTGAAGGATTCGTCGGTGCTTCCGCCGGGGCAGGTGCTCGACTGGCAGTACCGCACGCCGCAGTGGCGCGCGCTGCCGCACGGCGAGATCGCGAAGGAACTCGGCGTCGACCGGCTCGTCTACATCGACCTCTACGAGTACCGGCTCAATCCCGTCGGAAACAGCTACATCTGGGATGGCGTCGCGGGCGCGAACATCGGCGTGGTCGAGGCCGACAGCCTCTCGCCCGACGAGTTCGTCTTCACGGCGAACGTGGTCGCGCGCTTCCCGAACAAGGAAGGCATCGGACGCGAGAGCGCGCGGCGCGAGGACATCGAGCGCGGCCTCCTCACGCTCTTCATCCAGCGTTCGTCCTGGCTCTTCTACCGGCACATCGAGGACAAGTATCCCGAGTATTGAGCCGCCGCGGGATCGGTCCATCGATCGCGAGCCCCCGTCCCGCACCACCGTCCCGCACCACCGTCTCGCATCGAGCCCCGACATCCGCCCCGACATCCGCATGACGGAGCAAGCCATGAGCATCGTCGCCCGCACCATCCTCGCCGCCTCGATCGTCAGCACGCTGGCGGCTGCGGGCTGCAACATCGTCACGCCGGTCGCCTATGCGATCGAGGGCCCCGGGCAGATCGACGCCGAGTTCGAGCTCGCGAGGAAGAAGACCGTGGTCTTCGTCGATGATCCGCGCAACATCCTGCCGCGCACCGCGCTCCGCACCGCGCTCGGCGATGCGGTCAGCTTCGACCTGATGGAGCGCGAGATCCTCGAGTCGACGGTCGCCTCGCGCGACGCGATCGCCATCGCCCGTGCGGGGAGCGCGGGCAACGCGAACCAGTTGAAGTCTGTCGAGGCCGTCGGCAAGGCGCTCGACTGTGCGCAGGTGATCCACATCCAGCCGACCGTGTTCGACCTGACGGGCCGCACAGACGACCGCGGCATCCGTCCGACCGCGATCGTGCGCGTCAAGGTGATGGATCTCGAACTGCGCAAGCGCACCTATCCGTCGGCCGACTCGATGCCCGAGGGACGCGAGGTCACCGCGATCATCCGCGAGAAGGGGGCCGACGCCCTCCGCACGCGCGCCGGACGCACCCAGGTCGAGGACGAACTCGTGCGCGATCTCGCGCTCGAGGTGGCGCAGCTCTTCTACAAGCACGACCGCATCGATCTCGGCGAGAACCTCGGGACGCGCCGGCAGTGAACGCCGCGTCGGACGCAGGCCCCTCGACCGCCACGGCCGCATCCGGCGTGGTGCGCGTGGTGCCCTTCGAGGATTGCGGCGACTGCACGCTCGCGCGCGTGGCGCACGAGGCGTGCGAGGGCGACGACGTGCTCGTCCTCGGCCCCGAGGCGTTCGCGATGCGGCTGCGCGCGCTCGGACTTTCCGACGGCGTCCGCATCCATCGCGTCGGGCGGTTCGCGGGTCGGTGGCGGCCGAAGGAGGTCGGCCGATGCCTCCACGCGCTGGGCGCGGGCTGGACCGGCGCGCGCGCGACGTACCTCTACGGTCGTGCGCAGTTCGACGCGCGAATCGCCGGCGACGACGCGACGCATCTGGCGCGCTGTCCCGATCGACTTCCGACGATGCCCGACTTCCCGGCGGCGCGCCGCGAGCGGATCCGACGCGAACTCGGCCTCCTGCGGCACGATTTCGCGGTACTCGTCGCGGGCGACCCCTCGTCGTGGATCGACATCGGGCTCCTCGCGCGCGCGGCAGGCATGGCGCACGTCGCGCTCGCCGGTCGGGGTGTGCGCATCCGGCTCATCGCGTCGCCCGCGGTCCCGCGTCTCGCCGAGCGCTCTCGCTTTCTCCTCGATGCGGTCGACGCCGCGCCGATCGCCGTCGACGTGCGCGTGGACCAGCCGTGGACGCTGCTCGGCGCGGTCGATGCCCTCGCGGTCGATCAGGACGGACTCGCGACCGATCCCGTCTCGTGCGCCGGCGACCGATGCGCGAAGGCGCAGGCGCTTGGCCCGATGCAGCCCTCGCCGCTGCCGGCGCTGTGGGCGCTCGCGGCGGGGGTTCCGGCGCTCGTCCATCGCACCGTCGACCTCGGCGCGCATGCCGATGGTCCTCAGGCGGCGCTCATCCACCGCTTCGACGACGAGGTCGCGCCGCTCGCGAGGCTTCTCCACGACGTCGCGCTTCAGGATCGCGCGAGGAGCGCGAGCGCCGCGTCGCGGTAGAGGATTCGGAGGAGATCCGGCGGCAGCGCCAGTCCGCGCAGCGGAGGCGCGTCGAGCGGCCCGTGGCGCTCGGGCGCGACCATCGCGAGATCGGGGTCGGAGATCGGCGAAGGCGTCTCGCCGCCCGCCTCCCACATCATGCGCAGCGTCCAGTAGCGGCTCGCGTAGAGGTCGCGCGCCGCATCGGGCGACGCGGCCTTCTTCCCCATCTCGCTCGACTTCTCGCCGGGGCGCAGGTGCTCGTCGGTCGTGACCGTGTCGGTTCCGAAGAGGATGCGGCCGCGCCACTTCTCGAGGAACCCGATCACCTCGTCGCGCGGATGGCGGCCGAGCTCGCGCACCATCCACTTCGTCGCGCTCGTGTCGAGGTGCAGGTTCGGATGCGCCTCGAGCAGGCGGTCGAGGAACGCGAGGTCCTCGGGGTAGCCGCCCATGTGCGCGGCGATCCATGGCATCGCGAACCGGTCGAGCGCGCGGCGGAGCGGCGTGTAGTGGTCGAGCTTCGCGCCGTACTTCGCGCGATCGACGTACTTCGCCGCGAACCACGTGTCGGGGTCCGCCACGTGCGTCATGCAGATCATCCCGAGCCGCTCGGCGACCTTCATCTGCTCGACGCGCATCGGTCCGTCGAGCGCGAGGAAGTCCCGGTCGCCCGCCTCGATCCCGAAGTCGATGAACCGCGGCGCGTTCCAGAACTTCACGATGCGCGTGCCGAGCTCGCGGTAGCGCTCGATGCGCTCGATGTAGCCGGCGCCGTGCGAGTGCCGGCGGTCCGCGTGGTACCAGTCCGGGATGGTGATGAACTCGATCGCATCGCCGAAGCGCTCGCGCATCAGCGGGACGTCCTCGAGCCGCGTCATCGAGAAGGTCCTCTCGATGCCGAAATCACGCGCGATCGGGGCCCACAAGAGGCTCGCCTCGACGCCGTTCACGTGCGCATGGACGTCGACGATGCCGTAGCCGAGCGATGGAAGCCGCGTCGCCTCGAGCGCGTAGTCGAGCGCGAGGCGGTTCGACGGATCCTCGGAGAGCGTGGCCGGGGCAGGGGGCAGCCGGAGCATTCCCGCAGAATAGGGGTGCTTCCGGGCGCGCGGGCCGCGGGCCGTTCGGAACGGCGACCGTCCGAACGCTACCGCCCGGTTCGGCGTCGCGGAGCGGGCGCCGTTGCCGGTTTCTTCGAGGCGTTCGCGAGCGCCGGACCAGCCGGTGCGCCCACCCCGACCTTGCCGCGCAGGCGATCGGAGGGCGATTCCGCGGTGGTCGGCTCGGCAGATGCCCGGAGGCGCGGCAGGCGTCGGTCCGCGCCGGGCGCGTCGGCGCGTCGCGCCGCGTGCAGCGCCGCGTTCAGTCTCGGCAGGGGCGCGGTCCCAAGGCCGGCCGCGTGGACCACTCCGATGTAGAGCTCGTAGTTCGTCTCCATATCGAGGTGCCGCACGACCTCGCAGTCGAACCACGCGGTGGCTCGGGTCACGATGGGGGCGCCCATCGTTCCGGGCGTGAACGGGTAGGTCAGGAAGGGGTTCTCGCCGATCCGGCGGTCCGGGCCGAACACCCGCTGCACCAGCCGCTCGTTCGGGTCGAGGAGCGAGAGCGCAAAGGTGCGGCTGTCGCGGATGAGGGGCGACAGCACGTGGCCCTTCTCCATCGCGACGAGGAGCATCGGCGGAGTGGTTCCGCACTGCTGCACCCGATCGACGATGCGACCGTCGAGGATGTCGCCGAAGGCGGTCGTCAGCAGGTACTGGCCGTTTGGGATCCGGTCGAGCGCCTCGAGTGTGGCTGCCGTGGGAGGTGGAAGCATGCGCGGTGCCGAGAGGGGGACGTCGAACGAGGACCGCCGCGTCACGAATCGCGGCCGACACACGCTCGTAACCTCCTCAAGATGCAACGGTTATGATCGGCTTCCAAGCGAGAGCGCCCGATTCTGGCAAAATGGCGCTCCAAAAAACGACACCAAAAGTGATGAAATGTGTGGCGAGGTGTTGAAAGGTGGGGCAAGGTGTCGTATCTTCACCATGTCTCCAACGGGCCAACAGCATGTTTCTCGGCGAGTTCGAACACTCCCTCGACGCGAAGCGGCGGCTGGCGATCCCGGCGGAGATCCGTGATTCCTGGAACGTGACGGAGCACGGCGAGCACCTGGTGGCGATTCCGGGGAGCAACGGACATCTCTGGATCTGGCCCTCGAGGCTCTTCGATTCGGTCATGAAGGCGGGCTCGCGTGAATTCCTGCGAGACCCGAAGTTGGTTCGGTTCGAGACGCACGTGCTCTCGAAGACCGCGAAGCTTCAGTTCGATTCGGCCGGTCGGGTGCGCATCCCCGATCAGCTGCTCGAGGCGTACGGGCTTCGCGACAAGGTCACGATCCTCGGCATCTACGACCATCTCGAGGTGGTGGACAGCGGACAGTGGAAGTCGGAGTCGGTGGATCCGAAGTCGGTGGGTGAGTTGTACGGCGCTGCGTTCGACGCGCGTCGTGCGGAACGGAGTTGAGTGCAGCGCGTCCTGGCCCGGAAGGGTTCGGAAGCGATTGGAACGAACGTGCGGGAAGCCCGACATGGATCGTCGGGCGGATCGCACGAGGGTGGCCGGAAACGGCTGCTGCGAGTGGAGGCGCAAGGATGCGCCGAAGCGCGGGCGTTGAGGCAACGCCCGAAAGCAGCGTATTTCCCGCACCACGGGTGCGTGCGGGGAAACCCCGATCTTCGTTCTGCCCGGCCAAGGACGGCCGGGCAGTCCGGATGGCCGACACGGACTGTCGGACCTCCGGGCTTGCGGTTCCGGCCCGAAAGGGTCGGAACCGCTTTCACCACCATGGTCGTCCGCCCGCCCGCGGAGCGACAGACGAAAGCGCGCGCCGTGAGGCGCGCGCTTTCGTCTTGACCGCGTTCGTCCTGCTCGTTCGCGTCGGGCGCGGAGGCTCAGCCGCCTTCGTTCGCCGGGCGGATCGTTCCGATCACGTTGCGTCCATCGACGCCGGACTGTTCGCCGCCGTTGGCGAGGATCTGATCCGCGACCTCGCGACGATGCACCTCGACGGTTCGAGGGAAGTCGAAGGCCACGCGCACGCGATCGCCCTTGATCGCGACGATGCGAACCACGCCCATCGGGCTCGACGGGTCTCCGATGACGACTTCTTCACCTTCGCGTCGTGTGATGACAAGCATGCGGGGACCTCCTGCCCTGGTCTGTTCGACCTGTCTGCCACTTGGCTGACTTGGTGAGCCTACACGACGAGGCGCTCGGCTGGAAGCCGGAACCCCTCAGTTTCCCCGCGCAATTCCTGCCGATACCGAGGGTTGGGTTGTCGGACCCGATGTGCGGCTCGACCGGGCGACGCTGGCGTGGACTTGCTCCGTTCCGGCCCCGCGACCTGCCCCGTGATCGGCTTTGGGAACCGCCCGAAACCCGCTTCAGCGGCGCCGGGGAGCGGCTGAACCCCCCGATTCGCGTGCCCCGGGGCGACGGCTCGATCCGGATGGAGGGATGGGAAGCAGGGCGGGGGGCTTGCGCGCTCACGAACCCGACTCACGAACCCGACTCACGAACCCGACTCACGAACCCGACTCACGAACCCGACTCACGAACCCGACTCACGAACCCGACTCACGAACCCGAGGCGACCGCCTCGACCCGGACCGTCGGCCCGAGCTCGCCCCGCAGCGTTCGTTCGATCCCGTGGTGCAGCGTCTGGTTCGCCGACGGGCAGCCGATGCAGGCGCCGAGGAGCCGGATCTGCACCAGGCCGTCCGGCTGCGTCGAGACCAGTTCGATGTCTCCGCCGTCCGCCTGCACCGCGGGTCGGATGAGCGCAAGCAACCGCTCGACCTTCGCTCGGAACGCGAGGTCGTCGCCGGGCTCGGAGTGGTTGCTGGCCGAACCTTCCATCGCCGTCCGATGATACGGTCTCCCGCGCCCCGCGAGGTCCTCTTCCATGCCGTACGAAGTCTCCCACCGGCCGATTGCATCTCCCGTCCCATCGCGTCGCTCCGCGCCGCGGTCGTTCCTCGCCGGTGCCGCGGTCGCGGGAATCCTGCTCGCGGGTTGCCGAGGCGGACCCGAGAGCGTCGAGAATCCGGCCGAAGTCCTCTCGAGGACGGGTCAGTCGCGCGAAAGGTACTTCGACGCACTCGAGGCTGCGCGCCTGCGCGGCGTCGATCCGGCGACGAAGGCGGCGCTCCGCCGCATGGTCGCGGCCGACGGCTACGCGATCGACGCGCGCGTGATCGCGTTCGACCTCCTGCTCGACACGGACCGGAAGGCGCTGGTCGAGGCCCTCGAGAACAGCCTGCCCCGCATGTCGGATGTCGCGTGGCGCGAGCGCGCGTGCGAACTGATCGGTGAGCGGCGCGTCGAGGAACTCGTCCCGACCCTCATCCGGTCGTGGGCGAACCCCGCGCCCGGCATGGATCCGACGCGTCCGCGCCCCGAGCGTGTCGCGATCGCCGCCATCGTCGGCGAGGATCAGGTCGCCGCCACGCTCGTGCGGACGATGCGCGAGTCGAGCCCGGCGACGCAGGCGAACCTTCGCGCGCGCTGCTGGGAACTCCTGATGAAGCTCGGCGAGACGCCGAAGCTGCGCGCCCTCCTCGCCGACGCCGACGCGACGCGCGGTGACGGAATGCTCATCGATCTCGGAAGGCTCTCGAGCGAACTCGGAGTCCTTCCCGTCACGCGCGAGGAGATCCTCTGGGCGCGCGAACTCTGCCAGCCGTCGCGCGCGGACTTCTTCGCGGAGGCGCGCGAGGCGCTGGCGAGGATGTCGCCCGCGCGGCGCGAGAGCCTCGAGATCCGTGCGATTCCCGTGGCGGTCGCCTGCATGAAGCGTCGCAGCGACCTGCTCGCCGCCGATGAATCCGCGATCTTCGACGAGGTCGCGCGTCGGATCGACGGGCGCCGCAAGGCCTCGCCCGACTTCACCGGCTACGGCAACGGCTTCAGCGAGAGTCTCGCCATGCAGCGCGAAGAACTCGTCTGGGCGGACCTCGCGGCGATGGCCCTCGCGCTCGACCTCCTCGCGGAGAAGCCCTTCGCGCTCCATCTCTTCGAGCAGGCCGACCGCGACCGCGAGGACCGCAGCACCGAGTACGGCGGCGTGATCGGGCTCGATGCGTCCGCGCGCGCGGAGCTCCTCGAATTCCCGCCGCGGTCGAAGACGAGCGACGTGCGCTTCGAGAGTCCGCAGCCGCTCTTCGAGGCGCTGTACACGCGGCCGTTCCACTACCACAACCACACCCAGAAGTACGACAACTCCGACTACGCGGGACCGCACATGGGCGACTTCACGTTCGCCGACAGCACCCGCTGCAACGGACTCGTCTTCACGTTCCTCTCGGCGGACCAGCTTGGCGTCGACTACTACCGGCACGGGCGCGTGGTGGTCGACCTCGGCGCGGTCGAGCGGCCTGAGGAGTGAGCGCGGCGCCGCGGGCCGGGTCGCGGGCGCCGCCGAGGCGTGCGCGAAGGCGGCAGGATCGATCGGAACGGCGTGACGAGTTTCCCGCGTGCAACTGTCCATCGTGATCCAGCTCTCGATCGCGCTCCTCGCGGGTGAACTCGCGGGTCGGCTGCCGCTCGACGTCTGGGCGGGCGTGCTCGCGCTCCTGGCGGCGCCGGGCATCGTGATCGTCGTGGGATCGTGGCTCTCGCGCCGCGCGATGCGCGCGATGGACCGGATGGAGCAGGGGGCCGCGGATCGCCTCTACGCCTTCGCCGAGCGCGCGCGCTGGATCGCGACCGCGTGCATCCTGCTCGCGGCGACGAGCGAGCTGCCGATCGTCCTCGATGGTGCGTTCGGCATGCCCGGGGTCGTCGGTGCGCTCTTCGGCACGGGTATCGCCGCGTCGCTCGCGGTCTCGTGGATCCTCTGGCCGATCGAGCGCCGGGCACGCGAATCGAGCTTCATGCGCGCGCTCGACGCGGGAACGGGCATCGCGCCGGTCCCCTCGCGCACCGCATACGTCCTCGCGCAGGCGCGCACCGGGCTTCTTCCGCTCGTCGTCCCGCTGGTCGTGCCGCTTCTTCTCGGCGAACTGGCCGCGCAGATGGGGGCGCGCCGCGAAGGCGCGGATCCCGAGTCGTGGCGCCTCGGCGGCATGATCGCGGGCGCGGCGCTCATCTTCCTCCTCGTCCCTGTGATCGTTCCGCCGATGCTCGGCCTCCGGCGGCTCGCGCCGGGAGCGCTGCGCGAGGACCTCGAGTCGCTGGCGACCGACGCGCGCGTCGGCATCTCGGAGATCTGGGTCTGGCCGACGCAGGGGCTCGTCGCGAACGCGGCGGTGATGGGGCTCTTCCCGCGCCTCCGATGCGTGATGCTCTCCGACGCGCTCCTCGAGTGCATGCCGCGCGAGCAGGTGCGCGCGGTGATGGCGCACGAACTGGGCCATGTCGCGCGCCGCCACCTGCCGTGGCTCGTCCTCGTGGTGCTCGCCTGCTGGGCCGCGGCGGCCGCGGTCGCCGAGCCGCTCGCGCGCGCGGCGTTCGAACGGCTCGCGCTTCAGGCGGCCGATGACGAGATCGAGCGTCTCGCGCACTGGGTGGCGCTCGCGCGCGAGATCGCCATGATCGTCGCCGCCCTCGCCGCGTTCGGCTGGATCAGCCGCCGATTCGAGCGGCAGGCCGACACCTACGCGGTGCAGCTCCTCAGCGCGCGCGCGGGCAGGACCGACGCGTCGCCCGAGGCGGTCGACGCGATGGTGGGGGCGCTCGGATCGATCGCCTTCCTCAACCACGTGCCGAAGGAGCGCTCGAGCTGGCGGCACGGTTCGATCCGCTGGCGGCAGGACTATCTGCGCGCGCTCGCCGGCCGGCCGCACGGTGCGCTCGCGATCGACCGGATCGTGCGCGCGCTCTGCTGGATCGCGCTGCTCGTGGTCGTACTCTCGGCGTTCTATCCGAGGTCCGTCGGCTGACGCCTCGTTACACTCGGAACATGCGCTTCACCGAAACGCGCTCCACCCACATGCGCTTCACCAAGATGCACGGCATCGGCAACGACTACGTCTACATCGACGGGTCCGAGCACGCCGGGCTCGATCTCCCGCGCGCGGCGCGGCTCGTGAGCGACCGCCACTTCGCGGTCGGGAGCGACGGATTGATCGCGGTGTGCGCGCCGACGCGGGGCGACGCGCACGTCCGCATGCGCATGTTCAACGCCGACGGCAGCGAGGGCGAGATGTGCGGGAACGGCATGCGCTGCGTGGCGAAGTTCGCGGTCGACCGCGGGATCGCCACGGCGAATCCGCTCAGGATCGAGACGCGCCGCGGCGTGCTCGAGGTCGCGTGGAGCGCGGGGGCCGATGGCCGCGTGACCGACGCGACCGTCGAGATGGGTGCGCCGATCCTCGCGCACGCGGCGATTCCCGCGCGGATCGACGGGGTCGCGCCCGATGCGCACGTCGTCGCGCATGCGGTCGATCTCGCGCGCTGGGGTTCGGGCGGGTGGTGGCGCGACGCGGGCGTCGAGCCGCACGTCACGCTCGTCTCGATGGGCAATCCGCACGTCGTCTTCTGCTGCGACGATCCGTGGAAGGTGCCGCTTGCGCAAGTCGGGCCGCGCATCGAGCGCGACGCGTGGTTTCCCGCGCGGATCAACGTGCACTTCGTGCGGTACGGACCCTCGCGCGGCGAGGCGTCGATGCGCACGTGGGAACGCGGGTCGGGGATCACCCTCGCGTGCGGCACGGGCGCGAGCGCGGTGTGCGTGGCGGGGGTGCTGCTCGGACGCTCGGATCGCGTGCTCGACGCGCGGCTGCCCGGCGGCCCGCTGCGCCTCGAGTGGCCGGCGGGCGATGCCGCGTCCGATGCCGCGTCCGATGCCGCTCCGGATGCGGGAGTCCGCATGACCGGCCCCGCGAGCGAGGTCTACGAGGGCGAGGTCGATCTCGATGCGCTTGCGCGCACGCTCGCGCTGCACGGCGTGCTCGATGCCGGCGCGGACTTCTCGCACGTCGCGACCGCGGCGCAGGCCACGCAGGGAGGCGCGCATGTCTGAGGATCGTGGAATAGTCGCGATGCCGCTCGACGCGCGCGAACGCTCGATCGCGGACGCGCTCGCCGCGCGGCAGGCCGCGATGGAGCGCGATCTCGCCGCCTGGGTCGCGATCCCGACGTGCTCCGGCCACGAGCCTGGGCTTCTTCGCCTGCGCGCGATCCTGCGCGCGCGGCTTGCCGCGCTCGGAGCCGAAATCGCGGAGATTCCCGGCGATCCGAAGCCGGCGTGGATCGTGCAGCCAGGGCAGTCCGCCGACGCCGAACCGCCGGTCGCGCTGCGCGCGGCGGCGCGCGGAGGAACGGGCCGCGCCGTCCTCGTCACCGGACACCTCGACACGGTGCACGACGCGTTCGGCGCCTTCAAGGATCTCTCGATCGGGGATGCGCCGGCCGGTGGCGGACGTCGCGCCGTCGGGCCCGGTGCGATCGACATGAAGGGCGGGCTCGTCATCCTCGTGCACGCGCTCGAGGCACTCGCCGGACTCGGCGTGCGCCCCGCGTGGACGGTGCTCCTCAACTCGGATGAGGAGACGGGCAGCCTGCACAGCCAGCGCGCGATCCGCGCCGAGGCGCGCGCGTGCGCGGCGGCGGGCGGGCTCGGCCTCGCGATGGAACCCTCGCTTCCCGATGGTTCGCTCGTCCTCGAGCGGCTCGGCTCGTGCACCTTTCGGATCGAATGCGAGGGGCGGGCCGTCCACGCGGGCCGCGACTTCGCGAACGGCGTCAGCGCGGTCAACGCGCTCGCGACGAAGATCCTCGACGCCGCGCGGCTCGTCGATCTCGATGCGGGCACGGTCGTCAACATCGGGCCGCTCGAAGGCGGCAAGGCGACGAACATCGTCGCCGACCGCGCGCGGGGCTGGGGCAACGCGCGGTTTCGCGACGCCGCGCGCGAGGAGGAGCTCAAGCGCGGGCTCTTCGCCCTCGCGACCGCGCCCGACGCGGCGCTTCCCCGGACGCGCATCGAGTACGAATCGAACCGGCCCGCGAAGCCCGAGATCGCGGCCGTGCGCGCGCTCGCGGAGGAGATCCGCGCGATCGGCGTCGCGCTCGGCCAAACGGTCGGCTTCGGCAAGTCGGGCGGCGTTTCCGACGGGAACCTCATGCAGGCCGAGGGTTTGCCCACGATCGACACCATGGGGCCGATCGGGGGCAATCTCCACCGGACCGACGAGTACATCGAGCTCGATTCCCTTGTCCCGCGGGCGGCGATGCTCGCGATCCTGCTCGCGCGTCAGGCGCGTTAGGCGAGCCGCGGGTCGTCTCGAGGTATTCCAGGCGCTCGCGCGGGACGTGCGTCCTGTAATCCGCTGAAATCGGCACTTCTCCGCTGCAGGTCCCCTCCGGGATCGGACGAAATATCTGTCCGGTCCCCGACGGATATCCCCGGGGGGCCAGTTCGCCCTTTGAATCTCCACCCATGACGACCGCATCGCATCCCGTCGCGCCGCTCTCCGCGCCCTCGACCGTCGGCGCCGCACTGCATTCGAGCCCCACGATCGATGCCGCCATCCGCGCGATCCGCGCCGAGGTCGAGGAGAAGCAGCGCACGCTGACCGGCTCCCGCCCGCCGCGCGCCGAACTCAAGGAGACGCTCGACGGCTGGCTCAAGCGCGCGACCGAAGTGCGCGGACGCGGCCCGCTCTACCCGTACCTCGGGTCGGGCACGGGCAACGGGCCGCTCGTCGAACTCGTCGACGGAAGCGTGAAGTGGGATCTCATCAACGGGATCGGCGTCCACATGTTCGGTCACGGAGATCCCGAGCTCGTCGAGGCGTCGCTGCGCGGATCGCTCTCCGACCTCGTGATGCACGGGAACCTGCAGTTCAACCAGGAGGCGATCGAGTTCGGCGAACTGCTCGCCGCGGAGGCCGCGCGCAGCTCGCGTCTCCGGCACTGCTTCATCACCAACTCGGGCTGCATGGCGAACGAGTCCGCGCTGAAGCTCTGCCAGCAGAAGACCGGCGGCGCGCCGCGCATCATCGCCTTCGCCGACTGCTTCCTCGGCCGCTCGACCACGATGTCGCAGATCGGCGACACCGCCGCGTACCGGCAGGGCGTCGCGCTCAACGTCCTCGTCGACTACCTGCCGTACTACGACCCCGAGCTCGGCCAGCGTTCGATCGACATGGCGCTCTGGCACCTCGATCAGCTGATCCACCGCTATCCGGGCGAGCACTGCTGCCTCGTCGCGGAGCTCGTGCAGGGCGAGGGCGGCTTCAACACCGCGCCGCGCGAGTTCTTCACCGCGCTCTTCGACCGCGCGAAGGAGGCCGGGATCCCGATCTGGGACGACGAGGTCCAGACCTTCGGCCGCACCGAGAGCATGTTCTGCTTCGAGCGCCTCGACCTCGGCCAGTACATCGACGTCGTCACGGTCGGCAAGATCACGCAGGCCTGCGCGTGCCTGTACACCGCCGACCTCAATCCGAAGCCGGGCCTCCTCTCGGGAACGTTCGCCGCCTCGACGAGTTCGCTCGTCACGGGTCTCTCGATCCTGCGGCGACTCCAGTCGGGCGGCTACTACGGCCCGAACGGACGGATCGCGAAGCTGTTCGCGGCCTACAAGGCGCACGCCGACGCGTTCGTCGCGAAGCATCCCCAGTGGTTCCCGCCCGTCGTGAGCTCGCTCGGCCGATCGACGAAGACGGTCGTCGGCGGCCACGGCGGCATGATGCGGCTCACGCCCTTCGGCGGAAACAAGGAGAAGATCGGCCGGCTCCTCAACAACCTCTTCGAGGACGGCGTGATCGCCTTCAGCTGCGGCCACGGCCCGTACCACCTGCGCTTCCTTCCGCCCGTCGGCGTGATGCAGCCGGAGCACTTCGACGAGGTCTTCGCGATCCTCGAGAAGTCCTGCGCGCGGACGGCCTGATTCCCCGGTATCCACGCATGTTCGTCATCCGCCCGGCCATCCTCGACGACCTTCCGACGCTGCTCAAGCTCGCGAAGATGGTGCATTTCATCAACCTGCCCGCGGACAAGGACCTCCTCGCCGCGAAGGTCGGGCGCAGCCGACGCAGCTTCGCCGGCGACGTCGACGACATCCGCGAGCGCGAGTTCATGTTCGTCCTCGAGGACGGCGAGTCGGGCGAGGTGGTCGGCACCTGCACGATCCTCTGCTGCGTCTCGTGGGAAGGGCGTCCGCACATCTACCTGAAGACCGGCAAGCGCTCGTTCTACAGCGAGGACCTGCAGCTCGGGCAGACGCATGTCACGCTCGAACTCGGCACCGACACGAGCGGGCCGAGCGAGGTGGGCGGACTCATCCTCGCGCCCGGATTCCGCGGTCGCCCCGAGCGCCTCGGCTCGCTCCTCTCGCTCATCCGCTTCCACTTCATCGGACTCCACCGCGCGATGTTCGCCGAGCGGATCCTCGCCGAGATGATGGGCCCGCTGACGCCCGATTCGGGCACGCTCCTGTGGGAGTACCTCGGCCGCCGCTTCATCAACCTCTCCTACAAGGAGGCGGACCTCTTCAGCTCGCGCTCGAAGGAGTTCCTCCTCTCGCTCTGGCCGAAGGGCGAGATCTACGCGTCGCTGCTGCCGCCCGAGGCGCGCGCGCTGATCGGGAAGGTCGGCGACGAGACCGCGCCCGCGAAGCGCATGCTCGAGAAGCAGGGCTTCAAGTACCACGGTCACGTCGATCCGTTCGACGGCGGGCCGTACCTCGACGTCGCGATCGACGAGATCCCGCTCGTGAAGGCGACGGCGTCGATGCGCGCGGTCGCGGGAACGCCGGGTGGCGTCGGCGAGGCGTTCGTCTCGCACCGCGGCCGGGGCGGATTCCGTGCGGTCCGCAGCGCCTACGCGATGGACGGGGGGCGTCTCGTGCTTCCGTCCGAGACGCTCGCGGCGATCGGCGCGGCGGCAGACGCGACCGTCGGCTTCACGCCGCTTCCGGAATCGAAGGCGAAGCCGCGTCGCACGAAGAAGGGTTGATCCGATGCTCGCATCGAGCGCGTACCTCGCGCAATCTCCGGCCGATTTCATCGCGGGCGAGTTCCGCCCGCTCGCGGGCGAGGGGATCGTGACGCGCGACCCCGCGCGCCCGTCGAGCGTCGTCTGGGCGGGGACCGCGATCGCCGCGCACGCGGAGGATGCGGTCGCGGCCGCGCGTCGGGCGCTTCCCGCGTGGCGCGCGCTCCCGCTCGACGCGCGCAAGGCGCACCTCGAGCGCTGGCGCGAGACGTGCGTGAGGCACGCGGGCCGGCTTGCGGCCGCGATCGCGCGCGAGGTCGGCAAGGTGCGGTGGGAAGCCGAACTCGAGGCGAGGATCGTCGCCGAGAAGGTCGCGATCACGCTCGAGGAGCGCGTGCTGTCGCGCGTCGCGGGCTTCGAGGTCGCCGCGGGTGCTGGCAAGACCGGCATCTGCGCGTTCCGTCCGCACGGGGTGATGGCCGTCCTCGGGCCGTACAACTTCCCGGCGCATCTTCCCAACGGACACATCGTGCCGGCGCTCCTCCTCGGCAACACCGTCGTCTTCAAGCCGAGCGAGAAGGGCGCGTCGGTCGGCCAGCTCCTCGCCGAACTCGCGCGCGAGGCGGGATTCCCGCCGGGCGTCCTCAACGTGGTGCAGGGTGGCGGCGCGATCGCGTCGCGGCTCGCGACGCACCCGGAGGTCGACGGCGTCCTTTTCACGGGATCGTTTCCCGTCGGACGGCGGATTCTCGAGGCGAATCTCGACACGCCCGGCCGGCTCGTCGCGCTCGAGATGGGCGGGTCGAATCCCGCCTACGTCTCCGCCCGCGCCGATCTGCGCCGCGCGGCCATCGAGTGCGTGCGCGCGGCGTACGCGACGACAGGGCAGCGCTGCACCTGCACGCGACGCGTGCTCGTCGACGACGAGATCGCCGACCGGTTCATCCCGATGTTCCTGAAGCTCGCGTCGACGCTCGTGGTCGCCGCCGCCGACGACGGCGTGCCTGCGTTCATGGGGCCGCTCGTGACCGCCGACGCGCGCGACGCCGTGCTGCGCGCGCAGGCGGGCCTTGCGCGGCGTGGACGGCTGCTGCTCGAAGCGTCGCCGCTCGACCGCGAGGGATACTTCCTCGCGCCGGGCGCGGTCGAGGTCGATCGCTTCCGCGTCGAGGACGAGGGCGACGAGATCTTCGGCCCATTCGTCCAGTTCGCGCGCGTGCGCGGCGTCGACGACGCGGTCGAGCAGGCGAACGCGACCCGCTTCGGCCTCGCCGCGAGCATCTTCACGCAGGACGACGCCGAGTGGAACGCCTTCCGCGAGGGTTCGCGCGC